>DASVVD010001009.1:0-15344 GCA_036386715.1 Pseudoduganella sp. | reverse complement strand
GGCCTGCGCATGCAGGCCACGCCGCTGCAGATGGCGCTGGCCGCGGCGGCGATCGGGCAGGGCGCCACGGTCGCGCCGCGCCTGCTGCTGGAGCTGGACGGCCGCGCCGCCACGCAGCCGGCGCCTGAAAAACTCGCTGTCCGGCTGGACCGCGTCCGTGCCGGCATGAAAGGCGTGATCGACCAGGGCACGGCAGCGGCGGCGTTCCGCGGCCTGCCGCGCCAGGTGCGCGCCGGCCTGTATGGCAAGACCGGCACGGCCCCCACCGGTGATACCGGCAAGGATGGTGACAAGGGCGGTAGCGACAGCGCCACCGTCTGGTTCACCGGCTGGATCGAGCCGGGCAGCCTGCCGGGGCAGCGCCACCGCCTCGCGTTCGCCGTCTATGTCAGCCATTCGGAAGGCAGCGGCGGCGATCACGCGGCACCTGCCGTGGCCGCCCTGCTGGGCGGCCTGTCGGGCCAGCGCCGGGAATGACCGGATTGCCTGCGCTGGCGCGGAACAGGGCGGGAAATACCCGTATCCAGCAACGAATGCAGGGTACTCGACCATGGCATGATGACTATCGGCCGCCGCCGGCCCGCCGACACCCGGCAACCCGGCGGCCGCGGATTGCAACGGGTCATGAAGTCATGAGGCTGCCAGGAACGCGCTACCAGGAACCCGGCTGGGAACAGGTGAGGAAGGTGCTCGGCCATGCTTCCCTGGTTGTTTTCCGGCAGTGCGACCTGGCGCACCTGCTCGATCCGGCGCAGGGCGCCGCCATGCTCGACTGGTATACCGACGCGATGGCGCATGCGCTGCGCGGCGCCGGCCGGTCGCCGCGTGGCGCGGCCGCGGGCAACAGCTACGGCGACAGCGTGGCCGACCTGGCGCTCGGATTGCTGTTCGAACTGCAGGCGCAACCGGCGTTCTTCACGGCGTTTGCCGCCGCGGTGGCGGCCGAACACGCGAAGGCGGGCCCGTTCTGGCTGCACGGTGCCGGCGAGGCGCCGCTGCGCAAGCGGGTCAACGACATGTTCGCCACGCTGCGCGACAAGGTCGATGCCGACAATTACCAGGCCGCCACCGGCCAGCCCTGCACGCCGAACCGCATCTACACGTACCGCATGCTGGACATGGCCTATGCCGCGATCGCCCAGGTGTTTGCCGGCTGGCCGGGCAGCGCGCCGCAGCTGGCAGCCATCCTCGGCCGGCAGGTCGAAGGATTTCCGATCGAGGTGCGCCAGCTGCGCTCGATCGCCCAGTGCCGGGCCGCATGGGTGATCAACTGGAGTGCCACGCTGGAACGTTTCGGCGGCGCGCCCGGCCCGCTGCATACCAGGTCGAAGCGTTTTTCCAGCCTGCGCAACAGCCCGGAAAAGATCGCCGCGCTGCTGGCCGAGATCGGCGACTACGAAGAGCTGTCGGCCAACCGCGATGGCGCCGCGTGGCGGCAGGACAGTGACGATGCCGCGGCGTGGCTGGAGGACCTGGACCGCGTTGCTGCCCAGGCGCATGCCGGCGATGGTGCGGGCAGCGCGGGCGACCGCCTCCTGCCGCCGGCAGAAGGGTATGCCGAGGATGAAGCAGAAAGCGCAGAAGGCGCAAGCAGCGAAGCTGGCGTTTGCACCGCCCCCGGCTATGATGGTTCGCCTGGCCAGGCGGCCGCCCTGGCGGCGTTGCGGGAAGAGGCATTGCCGGTGCGGCTGGCGGTCTTCCTGAAACTGCTCGGCCCCGCGGATGACAGCTATCCCGATGACTGGCTGGACGAGAGCACGGGCGAACTGCCCACGCTGCAGCGGCTGGCGCAGCAGGGTGGCATGTCCGTGCCCACGCTGCGCAAGCGGCGCAATGCGGCGCTCGAACGCCTGTCCGGTGCCGCGTCAGGCGTCCCGGCCGATGCGGCGGCCCTGCAGGCGAGTACCAACAACACGGCGGACCGGCGCCCGACTGGAGAACACGATGAACCTTGATGCCAAGCTGCGCGAACGCCTGCTGCTGGCGCGCGCGGTACCCGGCGACCGCCCCATGCTGGCCGATGCCACGCTGCTGGCCGCGCTGGACGGCTCGCGCCCCCTCAGTGCCGCCGAGCTGGCGGCGCTGAACGGCTCGCCCATCACGCTGCGCCGCTTCCGCCACCTGGCGCTGGCACGGCGGCGCAGTGCGTGGCAAGCCAGCACCGGCATGCTGCGCGCCGCCGATACCGGCGAACTGCCGGCGCTGTCGACCGACGACGGCTTGTGGACGCTGCATTTCCTGCCTGCCGGCGATGGCTGGCAGACCGTATTGACACTCGATGCGGCCGCCCCGGCCGCCGCCGGCCTGCTGCGCGAGCGGACCCTGCTGCGCGTGACCGACGGCGCCGGCGCCACGGTGCTGCAGGGCCGCCTGGACACCGACGGCGAATGCGAGCGCGCCTGGCCGTTCGGCACGGCGCCTGCCGAGCACTTCCAGCGCCACGGCGCCACGTTCGCCGTGACGGCGCTGGACTGAAGGCATGGCAAAAAGCGTGGCAAACGGTATGGAAAACGGCATCGCAGGCAGGATCGAACCCTCGCTGCAGGATGTGGGCACCCGCAATCTGGGCGCCGGCGCCGGCGATGTGCCGGTGGCGGCACGCTGCGGCGATGCCGCGCCGCCGCCCGGCGCCACCATCGTGGTGTTCAACGCCGATGGCCAGGCGCGCCGTCCGGCGGCGTTCGGCGGCAAGGCCGTCGTGACCGGCAAGGGCGAGGCGGCGTGGTGGTTCGGCACTGGCCCGCACGCGGTGGCACTGGTGCCTTTCCCTGCCGCGCCGGAGCTGGGTCTGCAACTGGCTTTCGTCATCGACAGCGCCGACCCCCGGCTGGCGCGCCAGCGCTTCGACCTGTTCCTGTTCAGCGAAGTGGCCGGCCAGTCGGATCGCCTGGTGCTGGCCGATCTTGCCGGGCGCATCGAAGGCGCGCTGCGCGGCGCGCTGGAACAGGGCACGCTCGACCTGCCGCCCTGCACCTCGCTGGACGAATGGAACGCGTTCCGCGCCGGCCTGGACCGGCTGCTGTACATGCGCTTCGGCATCACGGTGGACGATTGCGTGCCCGTCGAACTGGAAGATGTCGATTTCGCCGCGATGCTGCGGCAGCGTGCCGCGCCGATGGTGCCCTCGGTGCCATTGGTGCCATCCCTGCCATCGATACCGTCGGCACCGGCCGCTCCGGTGCCGCTTGCCGCGCCGGTCCTGCCGCCTGGCCCGGGCGATGCCGCGGCACTGCGCCGCCTGTTCCTGGAACTGCCGGACGCAACGCGCACACTGCGCCTGCTGCCGGCACCTGCCTTCGCTGTCCGGCAGGCACAGTTGCAGCGGCTGTCGCTGGCCGCGCTGGACGTGAACACGATGCCGTCGCTGGCCTGGTCGGCGCCCGGCCAGGCGCGCGGGCATGGCGGGCAGGCCTGCCTGGGTGCCGCCAGCGCGGCTGCGGTGCGCGCGCTCGACGAACTGTGGGCACTGCTGGCACGCATGGCGCCGGCA
Organism: Pseudoduganella sp.; assembly: GCA_036386715.1. GTDB lineage: Bacteria > Pseudomonadota > Gammaproteobacteria > Burkholderiales > Burkholderiaceae_D > Rugamonas. Next base: position 11,854 of record DASVVD010001009.1, on the reverse strand, counting down.
GGCAAGGGCGGCGACGAAGCGAACGATGACCGGAACGAAGGGGGAAGCAACGACGGGGAACTGGACCGCATCGTGGCCAACCTGGCATTCCACCTGGCCGCCCGCCGGGGTGTTGGCGCCGATGCGCGGCGGGAGCCTGTACCGTGAACGGACAACTCACCCCCACGACCGCGGCCTGCCGCACGATGCTGCGCGATGGCAGCATGCTGACCGTGACGGCGACCGTGCGCCCGCGCGCCAATCGGGCCGAAGTCAAGTGCGCGGTGCCGGGCGCACCGGCACTGGCCGAGCGCATGGTCGAAGTGGTGCGCCTGGCGCGTTTGACGGAACGCCGTTTCGACAGCCGCCTGCAGGTGGTGCTGGGGATCGATGGCGTGCCCGGCCAGGACGAGCGCAACTGGGAGCTCGCCGCCGTGCTGGCCGACCGGATGGCGCGCGGCGCCTGGGTCCCCGCCGGCGCGGCGGTGGAAGTGCTGGCACTGGGCTGGTCCGCCGCCTGGCAGCTGGGCCGGGTGGACGGCCATGATGCGCCCCCCGCGCTGCCGGCGCTGTCGAACCATGCGGCCCTGCTGCTCGGCGGCGCAGGGCTGCCGCACCTGGGCGCGCTGACCGGCCATGCCGACCCGGGCGCCGCCGTATCTTCCGTACGCAGCTGGTTTCCACTGCACAGTGGCGGCATCAACGATGCGCTGGCGTGGGTGGAGGTCAGTGTCGGCCCGCTCGACGGGGATGGCGCCGGGATGGACGAGGAAGACACGATCGCGGTGGTCGGCGCGGGCGCCGGTGTCGACGCGGCCGTGCAGCTGGCCGTGCGCGGGGTGCTGGCCGGCGCGCGCCATTTCGACGGGCGCGGGCTGGGCCGTTGGCGCACCGCCGTGCGGTTCGGCGTGCCGCGCTTTGCCGGCGATTCATACCAGCTCGCGCTGGTGATGGCGGACCGCCTGGCGCGCGGTCGCGAGTTCGTGCCGCGCGGCCGGCTGATCGCCACCGGCAGCTCGACCGCATGGCATGCGGGGCAGGTCGAAGCCGTGGCCGGCCGCGAAGCCAAGCTGGCGCTGATCCTTGCCGAGGCCGCCGCCGGCGACCGGGTGCTGCTGCCGGCGGCGTGGCGCGCAGCGCTGCCACCGGGCTGGATCGATGGGCTGCGGGCAAAGGGCGCGTCGTGCGCCTGCATCGACCGGATCGGACTGATATGAAACTTGCAACGTGGCAGGCAATGGCAGGCAGTGGCCATCCTGCAGCGGAAGCGGAACAATGCCGGCACGCCTGTTAAAATCGGCATGGCGGCTCATGGACAAAACGGAGGAGGCTGGCATGTTCAAGATGTTCGGTATCGGTGGCGTGAAATGTCCCCGTTGCGGCCAGCGCGGCGGCAGCGCAGGCTATTGCACGGCGTGCGGCCTGTCGCTGGGCGCACCGCGCAGCGAGCCGGTCCTGGTCGAGAACCGCTGGGTGCCGGCCGCGGACGAGCTGGCGGTGTACTTCGGCGTGCGCGAACTGTCGGGAATCTTCACGAAGACGCTGCGCGTGCCGGCCACCACGCGGGCCTACATCCTGCAGGGCAGCACGGCCACCGAAGTGCCGCAGGGCGAATACGAACTGGAGGGATTTTTCCAGCGCCTGAACAACCTGCTGCGCAACGAGCATGCCGAAATCCTGGTTACCCGCACCACGCCGCTGCCGGTGGCGTTCAAGCTGTCGGAACTGCATACCGCCGAGCACCTGGCCGTGAGCGCCAGCTTCACGATCGGCATCGGGGTCGAGAACGTGCCGGCTTTTGCCCGGCATTTCATGACGGCGCCGGGCACGGTCACCACCGGCCACCTGCAGGCATTGCTGCAGCAGTCGGTCTGGCAGGTGGCCGCCGAATTCGTCGGCGCCCGCTCGATCCGCGAAATGAGCGCGAACCCCGACCTGCGGCAGCAACTGGACGAGCGGCTGCAATCGTCGCTGAAGCTGCGCCTGGCCGAGTTCGGGCTGGCCGCGGTGCAGGTGGAAACGCTGCAGCTGCGCCACGACAAATACGATGCCAACCGCGCGCGCGTCGGCAGCCTGTGGCTGGTGGCGGACGAGCGCCATGGGCAGCTCGAGCATGCCAAGCACCTCGACGAGCTGTATGACGAGGAAGAATGGCAGGCGCTGGCGCGCGAGGAACAGAAAGCGCGCAGCGAGTACCGCCGCGCCGAGCTGCGCCAGGATGCCACGGTCGACAAGGCCGAGCTGTCGCTGCGCGAGGCCGAGCGGCTGCAGGCGATCCGCGCGCGCGAGATCGACCTGTATGCGCGCATCGTCGAATCGCGCACCCGCAAGGCCGCGTTCGACCGGGGTGCCGGCGCGGCGGCGGCCGAACTGGAACACGAGCTGGCAAAGACGGCGGCGGGGCGGGCCGGCGCGGCGGCCGACTGGGAGCACGTGCGCCAGCTGGCGCAGATCCGCATGCGCACAGAGCTCGAAGTGGCGCAGCAGGAGGCCGTGGAGCAGCGTGCGCTGGCCAGGCAGCGCTTTACCCACCAGCTGCACGTGCAGCAGATCCGCAACGCGATGGAGCAGGCGCTGGCGATCGAGGACGAATCGCGGCGCCGCGCGGAGTCGCTGCGGCTGCAGCAGGCGCACCTGGAAGCGCAGCGCCGCGAAGCCGAGATCGAGTCCGAACACCAGCAGGGCCGCCTGCAGGCGGTGGCGCTGGCCAACCTGGCCCGCAAGCGCGAGGCCGAGCGCATCCGCGACTGGGAAGAAGAACTGCATGTGGCGAAACGGCGCGAACTGGCGCGCGGCGAGGCGGTCAAGGATGCATCGTCCGAGGTCGAGGTGGCCGGCATCGCCGCGCGGCTCGATGAACTGCGCCGCAGCGGTGCCGGCGCCGAAGCCTTGGCCCAGCACGAAAAGCTGCTGCGCACCATCGAGGCGGACGGCATCGCCCGGCGCCAGGCGGACGCCATCGTGCACCAGGCCGAGGAAAGCCGCCTGGCGCTGAAGCTGCGTGAGCACGAGGCGCAATGGCAGCAGGAGCTGCGCCGCATGGAGCTCGAGCGCGAGGAACGCTATGCACGCGCCCGCACCGCCTACGAGACACTGGTGGCGCAGCAGAACCATGCCGCCGAACTGGCGCGCATCGAGATCGAGCGGATCGGCGCGATCGGCAACCTGTCCGATACCGGCAAGGTTGCGCTGGCGCCCACCGCCAACGCGCAGGCGCTTGCCGGCTTGCTGAAGGTGCAGGCGCATGCGGGCATGGCGGCCGACCAGCTGCAGGCGCTGGCGCTGGTGGTCGGCGCCGAGAACAGCGTCAGCCCGCTCGACGCGATGCGGATGGCGCAGCAAGGCCTGGCCGACGAGCGCGCGCGGACCGATGCCCAGCAGGACAAGGATCGCCAGCACCAGCTGGAACTGCTGAAGCTGCAGAATGCCAGCCATGCGAACGCGCTGGCTTCGCAGATGCAGCTCGGCGTCGGGGTGGCGCAGGCCGGCGCGCCGGTCCACCATCATCATTCCCAGCCAGCCGGGGCGGTCGGGCCAGCCGCGCGCGTTTGCATCAACGGCCACCCGGTGCCGGCGGACAGGCCCGAGGCGCGATTCTGTGCGGAATGCGGCGTGCCGCTGCGGCACTAAGGGAACGGCAGCAACTCGATGCAGACGGCAAGGGAAAAAATCCGCGAACTGCGTGCCCTCCATGATGACGGGCTGCTGTCCGCGGAAGAATTCGAACGGCGCAAGAACGCGATCCTGGACGCCGAGTACACCCCCGGCGCCACCGCACCGCCGCCGGTGGGGACCGTGGTGGCCACAGCGGCTGACATTGCGGCTGGCATAGCGCCGGTACGCCAGGGGACCGAGCTTGGCCTGATGGCCGGCCAGGAAATCGGACCGCAGCACCGGCGCTACCGGCTCGAACGACTGCTCGGCATGGGTGGCACGGGCCAGGTCTGGCAGGCAATCGACCTGGCGACGCACGCCGAACTGGGACACAGCGAACAGGTGGCCGTGAAGATCCTGCCGCCGCAGCTGACGCAAAGCGCGGTCCACGCGCGCCTGCTGGTCGAGGAGGCCACGCAGGCGCGCCGGCTGGCGCATGACAATATCGTCCGTGTCTACGAGTGGGCGCAGGATCCGGCCACGGCGAGCTATTTCATCATCATGGAATGCCTGGACGGGCAGGATCTCGATGCCTGGCTGGAACAGCACGGCCCGGTGCCGTTCGGCGAAGTGGAGCGCATCCTGCGCCCCGTGGCCAGCGCCTTGCAGTACGCGTGGGACCGGCACCGCCTGGTGCACCGCGACCTCAAGCCCGGCAACGTGTTCCTGACCATGCAGGGCGAGATCAAGCTGCTCGATTTCGGTATCGCCGCGCGCTCGCGCGAAGGCGATACCGGGCTGCCCCTGCTGCCGAACGCCGGCACGGCAGGCTACCGGGCACCGGAAACCGGCACGCAGCAGGCCCGGCCCACGCCGAAGCTGGACGTGTACGCGGTGGCCGTAATGGTGTACCAGATGCTGGCCGGTACCATGCCGTTTGGCGAAGCCGGCGCGGCACAGGCATCCGCGCCAATGCCGCCTGCCGCGCCGCCGGGCCTGAACGAGGCGCAATGGCAGGTGCTGCAGAAAGGCTTCTCGCCGGACCAGGAACAGCGCTTCGACACGGTGACCGCGCTGCTGGACGCCTTGCGGCGCGCGGCTGGCCCGTCGCCGGAGGAGCTGGCGGCACAGGCGGCGGCGGCCAGGCAGGAAACCGAGCGCCGCGAGCACGAACGCCAGCGCGCGCAGCTGAAGGAAGCGCAGGAACGCCTGCACGCGGAGCAGCGTGCCCTGGAACAGGCCCGCGTGCAGGAGGCGGCCGAGCAGCAGCGGCTGGGCATCGAGCGGCAGGCGGCATTGACCGCGCGCCGCCAGGCCGAGGCCCAGGCGGCGGCGCTGAAAAAGCTGCGCGAGGACGGCGCGCGCCGCGAACTGGAAAAACAGCGCCGCCTGGAAGCGGAAGCGGCTGCCAGGGCGCGCAAGGAACTGTTGCGCCAGCAGTTGGCCGCGCACCGCGAAGCCGATGCCGCGAAGGCCCGCGCGATCGAAGAAGAAAGGCAGCGCAAGGCCGCGCTGCTGAAGGCGCATGCCGCCTACAAGGCCGAACAGGAGCGCGCCCGCCGCGACCAGGCCACGCGCAATGCGGCCGAGCTGGCGGCATTGCTGCCCACCGCGGCCAGCCCCGTGGCCGACCCGAGCGGCGTGCTGCGCGACCGCTTCCGGGACGGCAGCGCCGTGGGCCCGGACCTGGTACTGATCCCGACCGGCCGCTTCCAGATGGGCGGCACCGAGCACGAACACGTGGTGGCGCGCCAGGCCGGTTCGCAGCCGCCCTGGCTGGCGCGCGAACTGCCCACCCACTGGGTGGCCATCGAGCGCTCGTTCGCGCTGGGCCGCTACCCGGTCACGGTGGGCGAGTGGCGCCGGTTCGTGCGCGCCACGGCCTGGGAATCGAAGCTCGATATCGACTGGGCTTCGCCCGGCTTCGAGCAGGACGACTGGCATCCGGTCGTCAACGTCAGCTGGCACGACGCGCAGCAGTATGTGCGCTGGCTGTCGGTGATGACGGGGGCGCCGTACCGCCTGCCGAGCGAGGCCGAATGGGAATACGCCTGCCGCGCCGGCAGCCGCACCGCGTTCTCGTTCGGCAACGAGATCGGTGCGGAACAGGCCAATTACGACGCCCACTTCACCTATGGCAACGGGGCACGGGGCGCAGCCCGGCGCGGCACCACCAAGGTCGGCAGTTTCCAGGCGAACCCATGGGGCCTGTACGACATGCATGGCAACGTATGGGAATGGACGCAGGACCCCGCGCACGAGGATTACGACGGCGCCCCGACGGACGGCTCGGCCTGGGAGGAAGGCGGCGACCCGGCCCGCCGCATGGTGCGCGGCGGCGCCTGGCTGTACCCGCCACGCTACCTGCGTTCGGCCGTGCGGAACGGATTCTCGGCCGTGCTGTCCAACGATGTGGTCGGGTTCAGGGTGGCGCGGCGGCTGGGGTGATTGCCGGGGCGGGCGCCCGGGGCGTCATTGCTATTCTTTGCTACTCCTGTGCTATTCCTTACAGCAGTAGGCGAACGGACGGGAAAGGTGTACATTCCGCAAAGCTTATTCACCCTGCAAGGAATGCAAATGCCACAATCAACGCCGATGCCGATCACCGTTCGCCGCGATACCAGCCAGCCGATGCGCCATATCGTCCATGTGCGCAACCACCTGGTCCCGGCCGACGTGTCGATCGAGGAAGGCGGCGCGGACGCCGGCCCGTCGCCGCACGACCTGTACGACGCGGCGCTGTCGTCGTGCAAGGCGCTGACGGTGCTGTGGTACGCGAAACGCAAGAACATCCCGGTCGAGGATATCGGCGTGACGACCACGCGCGACGACAGCGAAGAACGCAAGGGCGTCTACCGCCTGGCCGTCACGCTGCACCTGGGCGGCGACCTGTCCGAAGCCCAGCGCGCCGAGCTGCTGTCGGTGGCCGAGAAGTGCCCGGTGCACAAGCTGATGACCGCCGTGACGACCGAAGTGACCACCACCCTGGGATAAACCGTGAACATTGCGCAACTGATCAAAGGCCATGACAAGGACCTGGGCGGCGGCTTCATCGTGCGCCGCTACCTGCCGTCGGTGGTGAAACAGGCCGTGGGACCGTTCATCTTCTTCGATCACTTCGGCCCGCTCGACGTGCCGCTGGACGCCAACCACGACGTGCGGCCGCACCCACACATCGGGCTGGCCACCGTGACCTACCTGTTCGAAGGTGCGATGGACCACCGCGACAGCATCGGCACTTACCAGCGCATCGAGCCGGGCGCGATCAACTGGATGACGGCGGGCCGCGGCATCGTCCACTCCGAGCGTGCGCCGACCGACCTGAAAGGCCACCCGCACCGCATGCACGGCCTGCAGCTGTGGGCCGCGCTGCCGCAGGCGCACGAAGAAGACGAACCGAATTTCTCGCACACGCCGGCGTCCGCCATCCCGGAGCTGACGGTCGACGGCGCCGCGGTGCGCGTGCTGATCGGCACGGCCTTCGGGCAGACCTCGCCGGTGCCGACCTACATGGAAACGCTGTATCTCGACGTGGCGCTGGAAGCCGGGCAGGCGCTCACGCTGCACGGGCTGCCCGCCGAGGCGGCGATCTATCCCGTGACCGGCAGCGTCGACGTCGACGGCATCGCCGTACCGCAAAGCACGATGGTGCTGCTCGACACATCGGCCGCGCCGGTGGTCCGGGCGGCGGCGGCCACGCGCCTGGTCGTCATCGGCGGCGCGCCGCTGGACGGGCAGCGCTACATGTTCTGGAATTTCGTGTCGTCGTCGAAGGAGCGCCTTGCGCAGGCCGCCGAAGACTGGGAAGCCGAACGCTTCGACCAGGTGCCGGGGGAAACGGAGCGCATTCCGCTGCCGAACAAGCCGAAGCCGCAAGGAACGTATTTATAGGGGGCGCCGCCGCACTTGCAAGGGTTAGCACATAGCGATCGCCACCGCATTTCACCAGGGAGGTCAGAATGATCATTGCCATCACAGCCTTTGCGTTGCCGAACCCTATCACGCGCGAGGAAGCCCGCAGCATCTTCCTGGGCACCGCGCCAACCTACCAGGGCGTGCCCGGCCTGTTCAAGAAACACTACGTGCTGTCCGAGGACGGACTCACGGTCGGCGGTGTCTACCTGTGGAATTCCAGGGCGGAGGCCGAAGCGATGTACACGGACGCCTGGCGTGCGTTCGTGCAGGAAAAGTATGGCATCGAGCCGGCCGTCACCTACTTCGACAGCCCAGTCACCGTCGACAACGTGGCGCAGCGGATCGTGGCCCTGGAGCAGTAAGGGCGGCGTGATCGCACGGATTACGCGGTGTGCATCTCCGCGGCCAGTGCCTCGCGCGCAGCGCGGGTGCGGATGATGCAGCCATCGGGATACGGCTCGGACGCGAAGCGGGTATGCGCGGGCATGCGGCTCAGCTTGTCGAGCTGCGCCTGCGGCCCCAGCGCGGTTTCCTTGCCGGTCACGGCGTCGAGATGCCAGAACCCGCCATCGTGGTGGAACAGCAGGGGCAGCGCGGCGGCGACCGGTGCGGCCTGCACGCGCCGCATCGGGTAGCCGGGGTGGGTATCCGGCGCCAGCACCACGAGGCACTCGGCACGCGCGCCGTCATCGATGCGGTGCAGGATCACGCCATGCGGCATCAGCGCCGTCACTTCGAGCACGACGATGCCCTTGATGCTGGCGGAAAGCTCGATCTTCATGCCGAGCCGCAGCGGCACCGGCTTGTGCTTGCCGGGCCAGACGCCGTCGAGCAGCAGGCCATAGCGCGACACATCCTCGATTTCAAAACCCTGCGAACCGCGGCGCACGACAGCGTGCCGGCCGGACAGGCGGCGCGTCAGCCCGGCGCTGTCAATGCCGTCCGGGCCGTAGTGGTTGAGCAGCACGTCCGCTTCCGGGTCCACCATTTCCATTCGGCCGAACACGCATTCGCCGTGCGCGAACAGGCGGATGTGGCGCTGCGCGCCCGCTTCCGGCGCCGCGTTCACGAACGTGGCCGCGCGGCTGGGGTGCGGATGGGCGGGGCCGCTGTGCGGCATGTCGATCTCGATCAGGTCCTCGTCCCACGCGATGGTGGAGAACCCCAGGTCGACCTTGCCCTGCGGCGCGCCCAGGTCGAGGTGCGCGATGCCGGCATTGCGGGCGCTGACGTCGATGTCGATGCTGCCGCCGCCGTTGCCGCCATGATCCGAGACGCGGGCGATCGATGCATCATCGGCCATCACGCGCACGTTCTTGTGCGTCGACAGGAAGATGCGGTGGATCTCGGTCAGCGTGGCGTCGAGGCGCGGCACGAGGATGACGAACGTGCATTCCCATTTGCGCACCGGCTGGCCAGGCTGCCGGCTCAGCAGCTCGGCATGGATCTGGTATTGCCCGTGCTCGAGGTCGCGCGACGAGAACTCGACGAAGACCGGGCGCCAGTCGCCATCCACGCAGCGCACGAACTGCTGGTTCGTTGCGCCATGCCGTATCAGTTCGGAGGACAGGCGGATGGCGAGCTGCGGCGCGCACCCTTCCGGCATGCCGCGCAATGTCATCTTCAGCGTCTGGCGGCCGCCTGCCGCGCGCGGATCGAAGCCGCTGACGTGCAGCTGCGGCCGCACCCGGATCGGCCTGGCATAGCCGGCCGCAGCCGCAGACGCAGCCGATACGTCGGCCTGCATGGCGGCCTGCGGTGCCCGGGCATTGCGCATTGCGGCCAGCAGTTCATAGCTCGACGCGTTGTCGGGCGCCGCCGCCACCGGCGCGGCCGCGGGCTGGCCATGGCCGCCCTCGCAGACGTGCTGGCCCGGCACGACCCAGAAGGTGCAATGCGGGTGATCGGTGTTGCGGCAAGTGTTCATGAGGGACCAAGGACGAGACAACGTAAACTGTACGCGCTTTTGCATCTCCCTGGCAACTTGCCAGTGCCCCGAACAGCAGCCCTTTTCGGCCGGTATTCCAGCGCTGGCCGCTATCCTTGGCGATCGCTCAACATTGTCTTGAAAGCCGTGTCGCCGTATTGTCGCCGCTCATCTGTCTCTTCCGTGCCTCTTCCGTGCCTCCTCCGTGTCGCTTTCCTGCCACTTGCGAGGCGTGTCCGGGGACCGCCCGCTACTTGCCCACTACTCGCCCGCGCGCCGCAGCCACAGGCTGCTGGCCCAGCCCGTGCCGGCCGCGCCTGCGCCGGCATAGCGGATTTGCCACCAGTCGCCCTCGTGGATGCCGGTCGGCGTGACGAACGAGCCGGCCGGCACGACCGCCAGCCGTGCCGCACCGACGCCCGCCGCGTCGCGCACGTTGAGGTCGCGGTGGACCCGGTAGCGCCGTCCCGCTGCCGGGAAAAGATTTTCCGGCATTTGCGCCGATTCTTGCGCCAACTGTTGCGCCGGCGCATCAGCCCGCATGGCGGCCGCATCGTCCGGCTGCGGTCCGGGCGGCAGGCAATACAGCAGCAGGGCGCCGAACGCCCACGCGCCGCCGCCGAGGATGACGATGCCGCGCGCCGTTGGCCGGCGCCACCAGCGGGCCGGCGTCAGGATCGGGGCCAGCGCCAGCGCCAGCGCCAGGCCGAGCGCGTAGGCAAGGGCGCCATGGTAAGGAGCGGGAAACATCGGCCGCTCCGCTCAGGCGTCGAAGCGCAGCACGTAATGGCCGGCGACCACATGGTGGCCCGGCGGCAGCAGGAAGGGCGCATTGCCGTCCGCCGCGCGGTCTGACGCACCTTCGGTCGCGCCATCGTTCGTGCCACCAATGTTCGTGCCACCAATCTCGCCGATGAAACGCAGTTCGGCATCGAGGTGATACAGCGCCTGCGTGGCGGATTGCCGCGTGATCGACAGCCCCTGCGCGCCGGCCTCGAAGGCGAATGCGGTGCGCGACAGGCCGATGCGGTCCGGGCTGGCGGGCGCCGCGGCATCGGCCCGCGCCAGCAGCCGGGGGACATCGAGCACGCGCAAGGCCGCCAGATCCGCGCCGCCGCGGCCGAAACTGCCGCGCGTGACCGGCGCCGTGACCGGCACCGGCAACGCCACGAGGGCGCAATAGCGCTCGGCCATCTGCGGCGCCACCGCCAGCACGCGGATACTGCGCTCGCCGGCCGGTGCGAAACTGGCCGGCGCGGCAATGCGCTCGCGCCCGGCCGGGGTAACGGCGTGCAGCGAATCATCCGCCTCGACGACCAGTGTCAGCACGCTGCCGGCCTGGGGATTCATCGTACCCATCGTATCCACCGCACCGGCGGTGGCGGTAGTCCCGATACCCAGTGCCCGGTCGAACGGCACCGACAGCGCGGCTGCGCCGGTGCTGCGGTAGCGGCTCAGCCGGGGCAGCGCCAGCCCGGCCAGCGTCAGGCGCTGGCGGGCGCCGGGGGCGAACGTGGCGTCGGTCTGACCCGTGCCCACGGGGAAGCCGGCGCGGCGGGCTGCCGGCTGCGGCAGGGCGGTGCCCTCGTCGGCCGCCGCGCTGTCGGGCGCGCGCGCCGGCAGGGTGGGCTGCGCCGGTTGCGCCCGGGGCTGCCTGACGGCCGGGGAGACCGGCCGGCCGGCCGGGTGGTGGACCGGCTGGCGCGTCGACTCCGCTTGCGGCTGCGTGCTCGTGCGCATGACCGGCGGCGTGTCGCCCGTTGATCCGGCGCACGCCACTTTCAGCAATAACCGCGTGCCCTGCGGATCGCCCCGGCGCGTGACCACGTACCAGCCATGGCGCTCGTCGAGCCGGTAGTCCAGGGCATCCTTCGGCCGGACCTGCAGCGCCAGGCTGGCATCGGGGCCGTCGTTGATCAGCAACAGCTTGCCGACGGCACCGAACGGCCAGCCGGGCACGCTGCTCTCGTCGAGTACGGCCAGCCGCTGGCTCGGGTAGATGGCGCAGGCGGGCTTCCACACCGCGGAGTCGGCCGATGCGCTGACGTTGAACAGCACTTTTTCGTCCGGCCCCGGCAGGTAGACGGCATGGCCGAAGCGCACCTCGATCTCGCCGGCCTGCAGGTCGTCGCCGCCGGTCACGTGGTAGCGCACCTGGTCGGCGCCGAGCAGGTCGCCGAAATCCTTCTGGTGCAGCGCGGCGAGCGTCTGCGCCAGGTCGCGCGCCCGGTTGCCGCGCGTCAGGTGGTAGTCGTCGTCCACGTCTTCCTGGGGCAGGCGCAGCGTGACGTGTGCGAAGCAGCGGGTGGCGGCACGGCCGCGCTGCTCGCGCGGGCAGCGTTCCAGCAGGTCGCGCAGCAGCGGGCGCCGCGCGAACAGGGCCAGCCCCTGCGCGTGCCAGATCGCTTCCGCGTTGAACACATCGGGAATGCGGCCCAG
>DASVVD010001008.1:0-3558 GCA_036386715.1 Pseudoduganella sp. | reverse complement strand
ATCCTGGCGATCCGTGCAGGCGAATTGCATGCGCTGGGCCATGTTTTCCAGCGGGCCGACAATGGCGTGTGGCTGACGGACGCGGTGCCGGTGCGGTATATCGATTTCCCGGGTGCGGCCCGATGAATTGAAGTCAGGCCGCGGTCGGCGTATCGTCCTTCAGCGGCTGCAGGTTTTGCGCGACGACTGGCGCGGCAAGTGGTTCGGCAAATGACGCGGCGAGCGGCTCGGCGCGCGACTCGATGACAGGCGGGATGACGGGCTGGTCGAGCGACTGCACGCTTGCCGGCGCCTGCGTGAACTGCGCAGTGAGGAACTGCGCGATCTTCTGCTGCGTCGCCGGCAGGTAGGGAATGTTCATGTGATCGGAGTCGGGGATCGTCTCGTCCATGTGCACGCGCATCAGCTTGGCGACCAGCACGTCGGTATGCGTGTGCGGCACCACGTCGTCGGTTGCGGCGCGCAGCACGTAGGTGGGGGCGGACAGCGCCGCCGCGTACTTGATCGATTCGAAGCGGTGCCGTAGCAGGTAGCTGACCGGCACGCCGCGGAAGCGGCGCTGCGCCAGCGCCAGGATCGAATCGTAGGGCGTGACCAGCACCACCGAGTGGGCCTGCCGTTCCTTCGCCACCTGCACGGCCACGCCGGAGCCGAGGCTGCGGCCGACGACGGCCACGCGATGCCGGTCCACGTTGCTGCGGCCGCACAGCCAGTCGAACAGCATGCAGCCATCCTCGACCATGTGCTCTTCGCCGGGTGTGCCGCGCGAATCGCCGTAGCCGCGGTAATTCACCGCCAGCACGGCCATGCCCGGGAACAGGTTGCCGGCATCGCGCACCACCCACGACACTTCCTCGGAGCGCCCGCCGAAGTAGACCACGGCCGGGTGCGGGCCCGGCGTGTGCGGCGTCATCAGCCAGCCTGCCAGGCGGGTGCCGTCGTGCGCGCGCAGGACCACGGCGCGCGTGCGGTGCCCGCTGCTGCGCGGGCTCTGCACCTCGCGCACCAGCGTTGGATTGAACAGCAGCTTGCGCTGGCCGGCCGCGATCGCGGAAACCATGCCGGCCCACAGGAATCCGACCACGCCCACGGCGGCGGCAACTTTTCTCGAAGTACTCATGAGCAAAGTCTACTGCCAAACGCGGCGGTATGTCGCGCAAGATGTTGCGCTTTCGCTAAAGCTTGTTTCCTCGTACTTCCTGTCACGCAGGCAGCAGCAGCCCGGCCAGCCAGGGCTCACCCGGGCCGATCGAAAGGCATGAAAGTTACTGGCGTTCCATCGATCCCGTGGCCGCGGGCGGCGCAGCATGGGCACGCAGCCGGTCGCGCTTGGCGGCATACAGCGCATGGTCAGCGTTCGTCGTACTGCCCGCGATGGCCTGTTTCATGTGCTGGTCGGCACGGCGGTAATCGCCCAGCTGCCACAGGGCGGCGGCCAGCCAGGCGTGGAATTCATGGTAGTCCGGGTCGCGCTGCAGTTCGCGTTCGAACAGTTGGCGGGCGCGGCGGTAGTCGCCGATTTCCATCGCCTTGCGGCCCAGGTTGAAGTAATGGAATGGCGCGACCGGTTGCAGCCGCGCCAGCCTTTCGCGCAATGCCGCCGCTTCATCCTTGCGGCCGGCGGCGTCCATCAGCTGGACCAGGTTGTTCAGGACCATCGTGTTCTTCGGTTCGCGTTCGAGTGCCCAGCGCAAGGTGCGTTCGGCCATGGCCGCATCGCCATGGCGGCGGTAAACGATCGCCAGCGTGTTGTAGGCATACAGCAGCGCGGGATCGGCCGTCACCGCCTTCCGCGCCCACCAGTAGGCTTCGTCGAAGCGGTCGCGCGCCAGCGCCTCGGCGGCGCGGTTGTTCATGAACATGGCGACGACCGTGTGGCGACCGACAGCCGTGCCTTCGGGCCGCCTGCGATCGGGCGGCGGCTGGAAGTCGACCACCATGTAGCTGGCGCTGTCATAAGAACCCACGCTTTCGCGCAGCACCCGGCCCAGCTTCAGGTTGACGTGGCCGCTGTTGAAATACAGCTCGCCGCTGCGGCTCCACGCGTCGTCGACGGGCACGTCCTGGAACACGACGGGAATGTTCAGTTCGTTTGCCAGGGCCGCCGTCATGATCACCAGCGACAGGCAATTGCCCTGGCGCGCTTCGAAGGCCTGTGCCGCGGTGCGCGTGAGCGCGGCATCGTATTCGAGCTGCAGGCCGTCGCGCTGGTACAGCGCCTCGAACAGGGTGCGGCGCACTTCGAGGCCGCGGCGGTGGCGCTGCACCTCGCGCGCGTAGTCCCGCATCGCGGGTGTCAGGCCGAATATCTGGTCTTCGGTGAGCATGGCGGTGGGAGGACCGAACAGGTGATCGGCAAACAGCGCCACGGGCGGTGCCTCGAGGCGAGGCGCCGTGGCGCAGCCGGACAGCAGCGCGGCCGGCAAGGCAAACAGCAGGGCCAGCGTCAGGAACGCGGCCCGCGACAGGGAAGCAACCATGGCACTCCCTCCTTGCGGACCAGTATCCTCCCCGCTTGGGCGCTTGTCAAAGCACCGGTTTCAGCGGGGCGGCAGCACCAGCAACTGCAGGCCCGAAGGGGTTTCCGGCGCGTGGTAGACGCGCTGCGTGGCCTTCTTGAAATCCTCCGGCTTGGCTGCCGGGATGTCGGTGAAGGTCTGCGGGTTCAGGTCGATCAGCGGGAACCACGAGCTCTGTACCTGCACCATGATGCGGTGGCCGCGGCGGAACGTGTGCAGCACGTCGCCCAGGTGGAAATTGACCGCCTCGACCTTGCCTGGCACGAACGGTTCAGCCCGCTCGAAACTGTTGCGGAACTTGCCGCGCAGCGGATTGCCGCGCACCAGCTGCTGGTAGCCGGCCATCGTGGCCCGTGGCGCCGGCACGTCCTTGCCGCGCTGGCGTTCCTCGCTGTCGCCGGGGTAGTCGTCCGGGTAGACGTCGATCAGTTTCACCACCCAGTCCGCGTCGGTGCCGCTGGTGGAGACGAACAGCCTCGGCGTGACCGGGCCGGCGATGGTCACGTCCTCCTGCAGCGGCGCGCTCTGGTAGACCAGCACGTCGGGCCGGGTGGCGGCAAAGCGCTGGTCGGACACCATGTATTCCTTCGGCACGCCAGTGGCCGGATAGCCGATGTACGGCACCGGCTTCTTCGGATCGCTGACATATTCGTCGTAGCCGCTGTCGCGGTCAGCCGCGGTGTCCGGCTTCTGCCAGCCCAGCCCGCCGTTCGCGCCGAAGTACAGGATGCGCGGCTTCGCCGCCTGCGGTGGCCAGGCGGTGTACTGGCGCCAGACATTGGTGCCGGTCTCGAACGCCGTCACCTCGGCGATCGGCTTGCCCGGCTTGACGCCTTTCAGGTACTGCTCGAAGAACGGGAACTGGATCTCCTTGCGGAAGTGCTCGCCCGTGCTGGCATCGAACTGCACCCGGCCCAGGCTCTTGCCATCGCCGCCGGCCCAGCCGCCATGCACCCAGGGACCCACCACCAAGCCGTTGAACGTGGCCGGGTTGTATTTTTTGATCGCGTGATAGGTGGTAAACGGGCCTTGCGCGTCT
>DASVVD010001007.1:0-2660 GCA_036386715.1 Pseudoduganella sp. | reverse complement strand
GAGGTGAGAAGGCGCACGCGACCGTGGCACCGAAGGTGCCGGAACCCATTTACTGCCGTGGCGACGGGCAGTTCGTGATCCCGGCTGCAGGTCAGCCGGAGAAGGGCATTCCGGCCGGAGGTGCTGCCATTGAATCTAGCGCGGGTCCTGGATCAGCGCGGCGACCGCTTCGCCCATCTGCGTGGTGCTGGCGGCACCCCGCATGTCCGGCGTATGCGGGCCTTCGCGCAGCACCTGCTCGATGGCGGCCATGATGGCATCGTGGGCCGCCTTGAATTGCGCGTCGCCGTTGCCGAGGAAGTCCAGCATCATCGCGCCGCTCCAGATCATCGCCACCGGGTTGGCGATATTCCTGCCGTAGATGTCCGGCGCCGAACCGTGCACCGGTTCAAACAGCGAAGGCAGCGTGCGCTCCGGGTTCAGGTTCGCCGATGGCGCAATGCCGATCGTGCCGGTGCAGGCCGGGCCCAGGTCGGAGAGAATGTCGCCGAACAGGTTCGATGCCACCACCACGTCGAAGCGTTCGGGGCTCAGCACGAAACGCGCGCACAGGATGTCGATGTGGTACTGGTCCCACTGCACGTCGCCATACGACGGCGCCATGGCTTTCACGCGCTCGTCCCAGTACGGCATGCTGATGGAGATGCCGTTCGATTTCGTTGCCGACGTCAGATGCTTTTTCGGGCGCGACTGCGCCAGTTCGAACGCGTATTTCAGGATCCGGTCCACGCCCTTGCGGGTGAACACGGACTCCTGCAGCACCGTCTCGCGCTCGGTGCCCTCGAACAGGCGGCCGCCGACGGCCGAGTACTCGCCTTCGGTATTTTCCCGCACCACGTAGAAATCGATGTCGCCCGGCTGCTTGTTCGCCAGCGGGCAGGGCACGCCCGGCATCAGCCGCACCGGGCGCAGGTTCACGTACTGGTCGAACTGGCGGCGGAACTGGATCAGCGAACCCCACAGCGACACGTGGTCGGGCACCGTGTCCGGCCAGCCCACCGCGCCAAAGTAAATGGCATCGAAGTCCTTCAGTTGGGCGAACCAGTCATCCGGCATCATCTTGCCGTGCTGGCGGTAATAGTCGCAGTTGGCCCACTCGAACGTGGTGAACTCCAGCGGCAGGCCGAAGCGCCGCGCCGCCGCGTGCAAGGCGCGCAGCCCCTCGGGCATCACTTCCTTGCCGATGCCGTCGCCGGCGATGACGGCGATGCGTTGAATACTCTTCTGCGTGCTCATGGGTTCTCCTCTGGTGGAATGCCCCCAGCATACCGCGCCTATGGAATGGCTATAATCGCCAATCGCGTAACTCCACTGTGCACGAATCGTGAATAATCTGCCCGCGCTGGATGACCTGCAGCTGTTCTGCGCCGTGGTGCGCCTGAAAAGTTTTGCCGCCACCGCACGCTCACTCGGCGTGTCGAATGCGCTGGTCAGCAAGCGCATCGGCGTGCTGGAGGCGGCACTGGGGGTGCGGCTGCTGCATCGCACCACCCGCACCGTGGCGCTGACCGGGCAGGGCGGCGTGGTGCACGGCTGGGCGCTGCGCATTCTCGAAGACGTGGAACAGATGGGCGAAGCCGTGTCCACCGAGAAGATGGCGCCGGCCGGCCTGCTGCGCATCTGCACCAGTTCCGGCTTTGGCCGCAACCGCGTGTCGCCGGCATTGTCGGCGCTGGCGAAACGCTATCCGGCGCTGGAAATCCAGCTGGAACTGCTGGACCGAGCGGTGGACCTGATCGGCGAGGATTTTCATCTGGACATCCGGGTCGGCCAGGCCCACGAGCCGCACCTGATCTCGCGCCGCATCGCCCCGAACGCGCGGGTGCTGTGCGCCGCGCCGGCCTATCTCGCCGGGCATGGCACCCCGGCCACACTAGCGGAGCTGGCCACGCACCGCTGCATCGTGATCCGCGAGCGTAACGAGGATTTCGGCCGCTGGACCCTGCAGGGCCCGCGCGGGCCGGAAACGGTGAAGGTGGGCGGGCCGCTATCGGCCAGCAATGGCGAGGTGGTGCACGGCTGGGCGCTCGATGGCCACGGCATCATCCTGCGCTCCATGTGGGACGTGGGACCGGCGCTCGAGCGCGGCGAGCTGGTGCGCGTGCTGCCCGGCTACGAACAGCCGGCGGACGTGTGGGCGATCTACCCCTCGCGGCTGTCGAGTTCCGCCAGGGTGCGCGTGTGCGTGGAGTTCCTGGAAGACTGGCTGCGCAGCCCGTAACGCCTGCCACCGCCACCGGTGGTGACCCAGCCGCTCAGCCTCAGGCTTCTTCTTCCTCGGCTTTCGCCGCGCGCATCCATTGCACCAGCGGCAGCGCATCCTTGAAGCCGCCGGCGATCAATGGCAGCAGCGCGTCCGGATCGTTCAGGTCCAGGTCGATATCGGTCCACACGAAAAAGCTTTTCAGCTTGATGAACTCGATGTGCTCGTGGTCGGCGTCGAAACCCTTCGGCGGGCGCTGCAGCTTGCCTTCGTCCTGGATCGTGCCATAGGTGCTCTTCAGCCCGCGGTTGTTGAGGGCCTTGCGAAAGCCCGCCGGGTCTTCCACCATGTGCCGACGCAGCGCGCGCAGCCGGTGCGGCGGCGGCATGTATTCGCCGGCGCCGAATTGCAGCTGGCCATGGCCGTTCAGCTGGAAATAATAGGTGGGGCCGCCGGA
>DASVVD010001006.1:0-2861 GCA_036386715.1 Pseudoduganella sp. | reverse complement strand
TGTTTGGTGCCTGTGCGACGTTCCACGCGTTGCCGATCAGCTGTGTCGTCAGCGCTTCGCCGATCAGTTCGGAAAGCAGCCGGGTAAACGTGGTCAACAGGGCTTCGTTCGCCAGCGCCGCCTGCGCCGGTTCCGCCCTGGCAAGGTCTTCTTTCAGCGCCTGGAGCAATGTGTCCAGTGCCTGCGACGACGAACCGATGGTGAGGCAGCTGTGCTGCTGTGCCAGCAGCCGCCGGGTTCGCCCGTACAGTGCGCCGAACCCGGTCTCGCCAATCAGGGGACTCAGGTGCAGCGCCAGCGAGCGCCAGGGCAGCAGGTGCCGCTCCCCCGCGTCCACGCTGCCGGTTTGTGCCAGCACCGCGCGAATCACTTGCCGTCGCTTTTCGTCTTTTTTATCCATGCATGCTGATCAGTATGTAGGTGCTGGGCGGTGGGGGCAGGTGCCTGCCCCGGTGGCCGCCATTATAGCCGCGCAAAACAGAATGGCCGGCACGCGAAACTGACGTGCATTCATTGTGTGCTGCAGCATCGTCGCATTGTTGCTTCGATAACGCAATGGAATTTGCGTGGGGCGGCGGCAGCAGGAAAACGCCGGCCGTGCTATCCTGCCCGGCTTCGTTTTTTCCGGCCTCATTATGCAAGAAGCATCTCATCTCGATTCAAACCTCCCCACGATCACGGCGCCGCGCGGCGCTGGCATGGCCGAGCTGGCCCTGGCCATCGGCGGCCTGGCCATCGGCACCGGCGAATTCGCCTCGATGAGCATCCTGCCGCTGGTCGCGCAGGATCTCGGCACCACGCTGCCCGACATGGGCCACATGATCAGCGCCTATGCGCTGGGCGTGGTGATCGGCGCGCCGCTGATCACGATCTTCATGGCGCGCATGCCGCGCCGCATGATGCTCATGCTGCTGATGCTGATGTACGCGGTCGGCAACATCCTCGGCGCGCTGGCACCCACGCCCGGCCTGCTGATCCTGGCCCGCTTCGTGGCCGGCATTCCGCATGGCGCCTATTTCGGCGTGGCGGCGCTGGTGGCGGCTGCGCTCGTCACGCCGGACAAGCGAGCCCAGGCGGTGGGTCGCGTGATGCTGGGCCTGACGGTCGCCAACATTTTCGGCGTGCCACTGGCCACCTGGCTGGGGCAGGTGATGGGCTGGCGCTCGGCGTTCGCGATCGTCGGCGCGCTGGCGCTGCTGACCGTGGCGATGGTGTTCGTGTTCCTGCCGTTCATCGCGGCCGGCAATTCCAGCATCCGCGGCGAGCTCGGCGTGTTCCGCCGGCTGCAGGTGTGGCTGACCCTGCTGATGGTGGCGATCGGCTTTGGCGGCATGTTCGCCATGTACACCTACGTGACGCCGACGCTGCAGCAGCTCACGCATGCGTCGCCGCTGGAGATCTCCGTGCTGCTGGGCATGATCGGCGTGGGCATGACGGTGGGCAGCCTGGCCGGCGGCTGGTTCGCCGACCGCAACCAGACCGCCACGATCTTCGGCGTGCTGATCTGGGAGTCGCTGGTGCTGGCCGCCTTTGCCTGGACCAGCTCGAACCTGTGGCTGGCCGGCCTGAACCTGTTCCTGATCGGTACCGGCATCGCCGTGGTGCCGGCCGTACAGACGCGCCTGATGGACGTGGCGGGCGACGCGCAGACGGTGGCGGCGGCATTGAACCATTCGGCGTTCAACATCGCCAACGCGCTGGGCGCCTGGGCCGGCGGCCTGACGATCGCCGCGGGCTACGGGCTGCAATCGACGGCGCTGGTCGGCGCGCTGCTGCCGCTGGGCGGCATCGTCGTGCTGGGCATCTCGCTGGCGGTGGACCGCAGGGACGGCGCCCGTGCGGCGGTGCCGGCGGCCTGACGCTGGCGGATCGATGCCGCTGCCGTTGCTATGACTGTGACTGTGACTGTGACTGTGACCGCGCAGCGTCCCGGCCTGGCATGTGTGCTACGGGCGCCGGGGCCGGCGCGCTATACTCGGGACCCGTCCAGACCCCGCATTGGCAATGACAGAAGAACTCGATGACGACCGGCTGAGCCTCGATCTCGGCCTGGCACAGCGCGGCATCGCGCTGATGAAGCTGGAGGGCAGGGTGTTCCTGCGCTTCGATGGCACCGTGGAAGCGGCCGACCTGCGCGTGCCGTATGCGCTGGTGCCGGCGCAGGGCGTGCTGGCCAAGCCGTCGAAATGGCGCAAGCTCGACAGTGAAGCGCGCGCCGCGCTGATCCGCGAACGCTCGAACGACCGCGCGCTGCGCGAACTGCATGACCACGTGGCCGCGTTCGTGGCCGAACTGGCCGACGAATGCGAGGAGTTCGGCCTGGCGCCGATGGATTTCCTGCATTCGCTGGCGGACATGCAGACCTCCGAGCCGGCCGGCGCGGTGTTCGACCGGATCCGCCAGCGGCTCGGCCATGCCGTGGAGCGGCAGCGCGAGGAGCAGCATGCCGAGCGCACCCGCCAGAGCATCAACCTGGCCGAATACCCGGCTTCGTTCGAGGTGGCGCGCCGCCTGCCGCGCAAGTTCATCGCCCTGCTGGGCCCCACCAATTCCGGCAAGACCCACAAGGCGATGGAAGCGCTGGCCAAGGCCGCCAGCGGCGTGTACCTGGCGCCGCTGCGGCTGCTGGCGCTGGAAAACTACGAGCGCCTGCAGGCCATGGAACAGCACGGCAAGCCGCTGGCCGTGAGCCTGGTCACGGGCGAGGAGCGCAGGATCGCCGAGGATGCCACCCACGTCGCCAGCACGGTCGAGATGCTCGATACGCGCACGCCGGTCGACGTGGCGGTGATCGATGAAATCCAGATGCTGGCGGACCGCGACCGCGGCGCCGCGTGGACGGCCGCCGTGTGCGGCGCGCC
>DASVVD010001005.1:0-11804 GCA_036386715.1 Pseudoduganella sp. | reverse complement strand
CAATAACGATCCGAAGCTGCCGAAGACCATGACGATGATGGGCGGCCCGATCGATGCGCGCAAGTCGCCGACCGCCGTCAACAACCTGGCCACCGAGAAACCGTTCTCGTGGTTCGAGAACACCGTGATCTACCCGGTGCCGCCGAATTACCCGGGCTTTGGCCGCAAGGTCTATCCCGGCTTCCTGCAGCATGCCGGCTTCATCGCGATGAACCCGGGCCGCCACGCCCAGTCGCACCGCGAGTTCTACATGCAGCTGGTGCGCGGCGACGACGATTCGGCCGAAGGCCACCGCAAGTTCTACGACGAGTACAACGCCGTGCTGGACATGCCGTCCGAGTACTACCTGGACACGATCAAGACCGTGTTCCAGGAACACCGCCTGCCGAACGGCACGTGGGAAGTGGGCGGCCAGCTGGTGCGCCCGCAGGATATCAAGACCGTGGCGCTGCTGACGGTGGAAGGCGAGCTGGACGATATCTCCGGCGCCGGCCAGACCCAGGCCGCGCACGAACTGTGCAGTAGCATCCCGGCCGACAAACAGGAAGATTACGTGGTGCCGGGCGCCGGCCACTATGGCATTTTCTCCGGCCGCCGCTGGCGCGAGCTGGTGTGCCCGAAGATCACCTCGTTCATCCGGCAACACGCCTGAACACGGTTTTCCTCGACGACTGGCCGCCTTCGGGCGGCCTTTTGACGACTGGCCGCCTCCGGGCGGCTTTTTCCTGGTCATGCCGCCAGGGTCATGCGAGCTGCTGCGCGGCCGTGCCCTGCGTCAGTTTCCCGCCACCCCGAGCTGGCCAACCCGGCGCCAGTAATCCTTTTCCACCTGGCCGAAGTCGACCTGCTTCGCCGCATCGTTGAAGGCCTTCTGCTGCACCAGCCCGGCCGCGGTGCGCTTGAAGCACACATGCACCGACCGCTTCTGGAACAGCCGCTCATTGATCGCGATGCGGTCGCGCTCGACCGCCGGGAAGCCGCTGGCCAGCAAGTGGCGCAGCACGCGCCGTTCGATCAGGATCGCCGGGAAGCGCCGGGCCAGCAGCTTGCGCAGGTTGGTTTCGTTGTCGACGCCCTCTTCCACGTCGAGCCGGTGCTGGCCGGCGAGCGCATCGAATCGCGCATCGTTCGAATACCCGGCCACGGTGCCGATACGCACGCCCTGCAGATCGTCGGGTTGCGCCGCGCGCACCGGCTTGTCCTTCAGGTACGCCAGCACCGTCAGGGTAGTGCCGATCGGCGTGGAGAAATGGCACAGATTCTCGCGTTCCGGCGTGCGGAAGATGCCGACGATGCCGGCATAGCGGCTGTCGTGCAGGCCCTGGTCGAGCGCGCGCTTCCAGGGGTAATAATCGATCCGGGCCGTGTAGCCGAGGCGATCGAGCACGGTGCGCAGCATGGCGCCCGACAGGCCGTCGTCGGGCAGCGCATTGCTGACCAACGGCGGCCACTCGGCCGTGGCAAAGCGGATCGTGCGCGGGGTCTGCGCCGCGGCGGGCGCCGGCATGCCGGCCACGGCAAAGACGACGGCGCAGGTAACTGTAAAGGCAAAGGTGCGCGGCGCGGGAAGCATGCAGCGCGGCGCTGTCGTGGGGAACCTGGCTGTCGGCTTCTTTTCATCCATGGGCAGATGCTCCCACAAAGCGCAGGCGATGCCAAGCGGCCATGGTCTGGCACGAGTCCACGCGAATGAAGGATAATGCTGCTTTGCCGTTGTGACTCCCATCGTGACCGAACAGAAGACCCTCGCCGACCGCATCGAAGACGTCTTGCCGCAGACCCAGTGCACCAAGTGCGGCTATGCCGCCTGCCGGCCCTATGCCGAGGCGATCGCGGCCGGCGAAGCACGCATCAACCAGTGTCCGCCCGGCGGCCACGAAGGCATCGTGCGCCTCGCGAAGGTGACCGGCCACCCCGTCATTCCATTGAACCGCGACAACGGCCTGGAACGGCCGCGTGCCTTGGCGTTCATCGACGAGGCGCTGTGTATCGGCTGCACGCTGTGCATCCAGGCATGCCCGGTCGACGCGATCATGGGCGCGGCCAAGCAGATGCATACCATCATCCCCGAGCTGTGCACCGGCTGCGACCTGTGCGTGAAGCCGTGCCCGGTGGACTGCATCGTGATGTATCCGGTGACGGAGACCACCGGCTGGGATGCCTGGTCGCAGCCCGCTGCCGACGCCGCGCGCGACCGCCACGATTTCCGCACCGCCCGCCTGCAACGCGAGCGCGACGAAAACGATGCGCGGCTGGCCGCGAAGGCCCAGGCCAAGATGGCGGCCGTGGAGAACCTGGCGCCGGAAAACGATGCCGAACTGGCGGAAAAGGAACGCAAGCGCGCGATCATCGCCGCCGCGATCGAACGCGCCCGCCTGAAGGCCGAAGCCGCGAAGGCCGAGGCGGCCAAGGCCGCCAGCCACGGCGGGGCTGAAAACGACAAAAAAACCGGACAATGAACGCCGCCAAACGCCATGAAATCTTTCGCCGCCTGCGCGAAGCCAATCCCCACCCCACCACCGAGCTCGAATACACCACGCCATTCGAACTGCTGATTGCCGTGCTGCTGTCGGCGCAGGCCACCGACGTGGGCGTCAACAAGGCCACGCGCAGGCTGTATCCGGTGGCGAACACGCCGCAGGCGATCCTCGACCTGGGCCTCGACCAGCTCATCACGTATATCCAGACCATCGGCCTGTTCAACACCAAGGCGAAGAACGTGATGGCCACGTGCCGCATCCTGGTCGAGCAATACGGCGGCGAGGTGCCGCACGACCGCGCCGCGCTCGAAGCGCTGCCCGGCGTGGGCCGCAAGACCGCCAACGTGGTGCTCAACACCGCCTTCGGCGACCCCACGATCGCCGTGGACACGCACATCTTCCGGGTCTCGAACCGCACCAATCTCGCGCCGGGCAAGACGGTCGACATCGTCGAGCAGAAACTGTTGAAATTCGTGCCGCGGGAGTTCCTGCAGGATGCCCACCACTGGCTGATCCTGCACGGCCGCTACACCTGCATCGCCCGCAAGCCGCAGTGCTGGAACTGCATGATCGTGGACCTGTGCGAGTACAAGCAGAAGACGCCTGCACCAGCCGTCGTTTGACGCCGGCGCCACAGCCGGGACCGTGTCCACCTTGGGGTCACACCCCGACACGGACACGAGCTGATCAATTGCTACGTTCGATCAACTTCGCGCCTGGGCTGTATGCGGTGCCGGCCGCCGTCGTCAACATGGAATGAACGGCGGATTGCCTCGCTCGAGCCCGTGTCCATGTCGGGGTGTGACCCCACGGTGGACACGAACTCGGCCGCGATCACAGCGCAATCACAGCAGCACCATGTTATCCCGGTGAATCAGCTCCTTCCCTTCGACATAGCCGAGGATGGATTCGATTTCCGCGGACGGCTTGCGCAGGATGCGCCGCGCTTCGGCGCTGGTGTAGTTGGACAGGCCGCGGGCGATGGCCACGCCGCCCTGGCTGAGGCAGGTGATGACGGCGCCGCGGCCGAATTCGCCGCGCACTTCGGTCACGCCGATCGGCAGCAGCGACTTGCCTTCGCGCGACAGCTTTTCGATCGCGCCGGCATCGATGACGACCTGCCCGGCCGTGTGCAGGTGATCGGCCATCCACTGCTTGCGCGCGGTAAGGTGGCCGGTCTGCGCCTGCAGCTCGGTGCCGATCGCTTCACCGGAGGCCAGACGCGACAGCACGTCTTCCTCGCGTCCGTAGGCGATCACGGTGTGCGCGCCGGACTTGGCGGCGCGCCGGGCGGCCAGGATCTTGGTCAGCATGCCGCCGCGGCCCAGGCTCGAGCCGGCGCCGCCGGCCATGGCTTCGAGCTGCGGATCGCCGGCGATGCCATTGGTGATCAGGAAGGCCGCGGGGTCCTTGCGCGGGTCGGCCGAGAACAGGCCGCGCTGGTCGGTCAGGATGATCAGCGCATCGGCTTCGATCAGGTTGGCGACCAGCGCGCCGAGCGTGTCGTTGTCGCCGAACTTGATTTCATCGGTCACCACCGTGTCGTTCTCGTTGATGATCGGCACCACGCCCAGCGACAGCAGGGTGGTGAGCGTGGAGCGAGCGTTCAGGTAGCGTTCGCGGTCGGCCAGGTCGGCATGCGTCAGCAGGACCTGCGCGGTGCCGATACCGTGCGCGCGGAAGCTGGTTTCGTAGATCTGCGCCAGGCCCATCTGGCCAACCGCGGCGCAGGCCTGCAGTTCATGGATGTCGGTCGGGCGGTGCTCGAAGCCCAGGCGCAGCATGCCTTCGGCGATCGCGCCGGAGCTGACCAGCACGACCTGCTTGCCCATCGTGCGCAGCGCGGCGATCTGCGCAGCCCAGCGGGCAATGGCGGCCTGGTCCAGGCCACGACCATCGTTCGTGACGAGCGAAGAACCGACCTTGACGATGATGCGGCCGGCTTTGCGGATGATCGAACTGGTACTGGAATTGGCAATGCTGGCATTCATGGGGGCGGCAAATCTCGTCTGGTAGCAGTTGAGAGAATTTTAACCGGTAACGCGGGCTTTGGCCGAACGAGATATGGAAAAGGCCCGCATGGCGGGCCTTTTCTTCACAACATCCCGGAAAACCGTCCCGCGCTCACTGTTAACCGGTGCGGCGCGGCGGGTTCGCCGGGTCTCTTCAGTCCATGACCTTGAAGCGCGGATCATCCGGATCGATCGACGAGATGCCGCGTGCTTCCTCGGTCATCTGCGTTTCCTCGGCGCGATGCTCGCTGTGGCGCTTGCTTTCCAGGTACAGGTAGATCGCGTTCACGAGTTCCTGCGTGCCTTCGCGGCCGAGTGCGGAAATCTCGAAGACCGGGCCCTTGAAGCCGAATTTCTTGACGAAATCCTTCACGCGCTTGGCGCGTTCCGCTTCCGGCACCACGTCGAGCTTGTTCAGCACCAGCCAGCGCGGCTTGTCCAGCAGCGCCTCGTCGTACTTCTCCAGCTCTTTCACGAGGGCCTTGGCTTCCTTCACCGGGTCCACGGTCGCTTCGAACGGCGCCAGGTCGACGATGTGCAGCAGCAGGCCGGTGCGCGACAGGTGGCGCAGGAACTGGTGGCCGAGGCCCGCGCCTTCGGCGGCACCCTCGATCAGCCCCGGAATGTCGGCGATCACGAAACTCTTCTCGTGCGACACACGCACCACGCCCAGGTTCGGGTGCAGCGTGGTGAACGGGTAGTCGGCGATCTTCGGCTTGGCGTTCGACACGGCCGTGATGAACGTCGACTTGCCGGCGTTCGGCATGCCCAGCAGGCCCACGTCCGCCAGCACCTTCAGTTCCAGGCGCAGCTGGCGGCGTTCGCCTTCCTTGCCCTCGGTTTTCTGGCGCGGTGCGCGGTTGGTGGATGTCTTGAAGTGGATGTTGCCCCAGCCGCCCTCGCCGCCCCTGGCGAGCAGCTCGACCTGGCCGTGTTCGGTCATGTCGGCCAGCATTTCGCCGGTCACGTCGTCGATGATCAGCGTGCCGACTGGCACGCGCAGGGTAACGTCGTCCGCGCCCTTGCCGTAGCAATCCGAGCCGCGGCCCGGTTCGCCGTTCGACGCCCGGTGCATCTTGGAATAGCGGTAGTCGACGAGCGTGTTGATGTTACGGTCGGCCACGGCCCAGATGGTGCCGCCCTTGCCGCCGTCGCCGCCATCGGGGCCGCCGAACGGACGGAATTTCTCGCGCCGGAAAGAGGCGCAGCCGTTGCCGCCGTCGCCGGCAATAACTTCGATGCGTGCTTCGTCGATGAACTTCATATCTACCGCCTGAAAATGAAAAAGGCTCTACCGTTGGCAGAGCCTTTCGATAACAAAGGCTTGCGCCTTACATCACCGTGTTGACTGGATTACTGAGCAGCCTGAACGACGGTAACGAACTTGTTGTTGCCTGCGCCCTTGACCACGAACTTGACCACGCCGTCGACCAGTGCGAACAGGGTGTGGTCCTTGCCGGTGCCAACGCCTTCGCCGGCGCGGACCGGGGTGCCACGCTGGCGAATGATGATGCCGCCGGCGCTGATCGTTTGACCGCCGTAAACCTTAACGCCCAGGCGCTTTGATTCGGAATCGCGGCCGTTGCGGGTAGTACCGCCACCTTTTTTGTGTGCCATTTATTGCTCCTTGATTGAGACTGATTCAGATAACAGCGATTAGCCGTTGATCGAAACGATTTGGATTTCGGTGTAGTTCTGACGATGGCCCTGGTGCTTCTGGTAGTGCTTACGACGGCGCATCTTGAAGATCTTGACCTTGTCGTGACGACCCTGGGAAACCACTTTCACGAGAACCGTTGCACCTTCAACCAGTGGAGCACCAAACTTGATGCTGTCGCCCGCGCCAACGGCGAGGACTTGATCGATGGTGAGTTCGGAACCAATGTCAGCAGGTATCTGTTCTACTTTGAGTTTTTCGCCAGCGACAACTTTGTATTGCTTGCCACCAGTTTTTATGACCGCGTACATGATTTGAAACCTCATCAAATGTTAAAAAATTCCCCCTGCTCGACACCCGCGCCGGAACGTCGATGACGTGGGTGGAGCCCAGAGAACCAACGATTATACATGCATGCCAAAATCGCGTCAAAAACTAATTCACAAAGCCTGGCGCTCGTGGTATGTCGGCAACTAAACACGTGCATGTCGTATAATCGCCGCACTTCAAACCCGACCGCAGCAGGCTTGCCTTGTCCACCCAACCCACCAGCCAGAACAACATCATCAGCACCATCGCGGCCGACATGGACGCCGTCAATGGCGTGATCCGCCAGCGACTGCACTCGGAGGTGGCGCTGGTCAACCAGATCGCTGAATACATCATCAGCGCCGGCGGCAAACGCATCCGGCCGGTACTGGTGCTGCTGGTCGCCAACGCCTACCGCTACGAAGGCGCGGCGCACCACGAACTGGCGGCGGTGGTCGAATTCATCCACACCGCCACCC
The DNA here is from genome assembly GCA_036386715.1 of Pseudoduganella sp. Lineage (GTDB taxonomy): Bacteria > Pseudomonadota > Gammaproteobacteria > Burkholderiales > Burkholderiaceae_D > Rugamonas. Next base: position 4,867 of record DASVVD010001005.1, on the reverse strand, counting down.
TGCTGCACGACGACGTGGTCGACGAATCGTCGCTGCGCCGCGGCCGCGCCACGGCCAACGCGCTGTTCGGCAACGCGGCCTCGGTGCTGGTCGGCGACTTCCTGTATTCGCGCTCGTTCCAGATGATGGTCTCGCTGGACAATATGCGCGTGATGCAGATCCTCTCGGACGCCACCAACGTGATCGCCGAAGGCGAAGTGCTGCAGCTGCTGAACATGCACGACCCGGACGTGAGCGAAGAGGCCTACCTGGCAGTGATCCGCTCCAAGACGGCCAAGCTGTTCGAGGCGGCCGCCGAGCTGGGCGCGCTGGTGGCCGGCGCGAGCAACGAGCAGATCGCCGCCGCCGGCGAATACGGCCGCTCGCTGGGCACCGCGTTCCAGCTGATCGACGACGTGCTCGATTACGCCGGCGACGCCAGCGAGATCGGCAAGAATGTCGGCGACGACCTGCGCGAAGGCAAGCCCACGCTGCCGCTGATCTACCTGATGGAACACGGCAGCGAGGAACAGCGCCAGCTGGTGCGCTCGTGCATCGAAACCGGCGACGAGCAGCATTTCGATGCGGTGCTCGCCGCGATCACCGCCAGCGGCGCGCTCGACTATACGCGCCGCGCCGCCGAAGTGCAGGCCGACCGCGCCAGCGCGGCGCTGGCGAACATGCCCGAAGGCCGCCACAAGGAGTCGCTGCTGCAGTTGGCGCGCTTTGCCGTGGACCGCACCCACTGAATACAGGCACCGGGTGCAGGCACTGAAGTCGGGCGCTGAAGTCGCCTGTTGAAGTGAGGCGCGGGGCATGGATCCGTCCGGAATTCGCTCATCGGGCGCGCCGGATGCGCCTGGGCCGCGCAAGATGGTGATCGTTTCCAGCCGCACCCGATAAAGCCGCCGCCTGCCCACCGCATTGGCGGTAACACAACTATAATCGGCGTTCCAGAGAGGACGTCCATCCATGAGAAAAACTCCCGCCACGGGCGAATCCCCCGCCGCCGAACCGCGGCTGTACCGCGTTGTCGCCGGCCGTGTCCAGCAAATGATCCAGGACGACAAGATCGCCCCCGGCGCACGCCTGCCGGCCGAACGCGAACTGGCCGCCAGGCTGTCGGTCAGCCGCGCGTCGCTGCGCGAGGCGCTGATCGCGCTGGAACTGGGCGGCGTCGTCGAAGTGCGCGGGGGATCCGGCGTGTATGTCTGCGAACGGCCATTGCCGGCGGACGTGCCGGAAACCGGCCCCGGCCCGTTCGAGGTGCTGGCCGCGCGCCGCATGATCGAATCGGAGATCGCCGCCATCGCCGCCAAGGCCGCCACCGGCGCCGCCGTCGACGCGATCCTGAGGGCCGTGGAAGAGATGGAACGCCACCACGAAGACCGTGCCAGCAACGAAATGGCCGACCGCAACTTCCACCTCGCGATCGCCCGCGCCACCGGCAACACCGCCCTGGTCGGCGTGATCGAATACCTGTGGAGCAACCGCGGCTCGCTGTGGCACAAGCTGAAGGAACACTACCAGACCGAGGAACTGCGGCTAGAAACCCTGCCCGACCACCGCAAGATCCTCGAAGCCATCGCCGCGCACGACCCCGCCGGCGCCCGGCACGCCATGCGCGCGCACCTCGAGCGCGTCACGCGCACATTCTCGCGCGGCTGAGCCCTCTTCGCCACCTACCGCCCACCGCCTACTGTCGAGCTCGTGTCCACCTTGGGGTCAACCCCGAAATCGGACACGGGCTCAGCTGAATCTGTCCACGTTTGGGGTCAATCCCCAAATCGGACACGAGCTCGGCTGAATCTAATGTCGAGCTTGTGTCCGAAAACAGGGTTGACCCCAGGGTGGACACGGACTCGACTATCACTGGCCGCCCACCTTGCTTAACTGGCTAGACCAATCTAGAATGGTCTGACCAAAACGCCACGCCAACCGACGGAGACAAGGTGAAAAACTCGAAGAAACTGCTGGCCGCCCTGGCCTGCTGCACGCTGCTGGGCACTGCCCATGCCGAAGGCCCCTTCCGCAATCCGGACAACAAGAACAAGAACGATGTCTCGGAAGGCACCTATCCCGTGCCGTACAAGATGCCTGTGGTGGCCGAGATCACGGAGCAGCTGAACCGGATCCGCGCGTACATGGACCACGCCACGCCGACGGGCGTCGTCAACAAGAAGACCGGCGCGCCGATCACCGACTTCAAGACGCCGGTGGCCGATGCGGCCATCGCCGAAGCCGCCGGCGACTACAGCATCATGGTCTACGAAATGGGCGTGGTGCACGCGGGCCTGCTGAGCGCCGCGGAAGCCACCGGCGACAAGCGCTTCACGGCCATGACCAAGCGCCACTTCGACTTCTTCGGCCAGACGCTGCCCTACTTCCGCGCGCAGGAAGCCAAGTTCCACCTGGAGCGCCAGAACAGTTTCGCGCGCTTCATCGACCCCCGTTCGCTGGACGACACCGGCTCCATGTGCGCCGCGCTGATGCGCGCCAAGGCAGCGAAGATCGGTCCGGACCTGGGGTGGATGATCGCCAGTTGCAGCGACTGGGTGGCGAACAAGCAGTTCCGCCTGGCCGACGGCACGATGGCGCGCAAGCGCCCGCAGGCCGTTTCGCTGTGGGGCGACGACATGTACATGGCCATTCCCGCGCTGGCCGAGATGGGCCGCATGACGGGCGAGCGCAAGTACTTCGACCTGGCGGTGGCCAATGTGACGGGCATGTCCGAGCGCCTGTACAACCCACAGCTCAATATCTTCACGCACGGCTGGCACGAGCACAGCCCGAACGTGCCGCGCTTCTACTGGGCCCGTGCGAACGGCTGGGCGGTGGTGGCGATGAGCGACCTGCTCGACGTGCTGCCGAAGGACCATCCCGGCTACGACAAGGTGCTGAACCAGCTGCGCAGCACGCTGAAAGGCATTGCCGAACTGCAGTCCGGCAACGGCCTGTGGCACCAGATGATCGACCGTAACGATTCGTACCTGGAAACGTCCGCCTCGGCCATGTTCACCTACGTGATCGCCCACGCGATCAACCAGGGCTGGATCAGCCCCACCACGTATGGTTCGATCGCGCAGGCCGGCTGGACGGCCCTGACCACCAAGATCACCGACAAGGGCGAGGTCGAAGGCACCTGCGTGGGCACCACCCTGGCGTCGGACCAGATCTACTACTACAACCGCCCGACCAGCGTGCATGCGCTGCACGGCTACGGCCCGATGCTGCTGGCCGGCGCCGAGATGATCAAGCTGCTGAAGAATCCGAAGGTCAGCGTGGAGTACAAGCTGCGCACCTATCATTACCAGCCCAAGGATGGCGGCAAGACCGACTACCGCGAACACCAATAAAGGATCACCATGACCCGCTCCACTTTGAAACTGGCCACCGTTTCCGCGCTGCTGCTGGCAGCCAATATCACCAGCGCGGCCGGCCTGCGCGTGACGCTGTCGCATGACCTGGACAGCGCCCGGCCGTCAGAAACGGTGACGATCGCCTGGAAAGACGTGAACGCCGCGCTGCCCGGCGCGCTGATCCAGCGCATCGCGGTGAAGGATGCCAGCGGCAAGGTGGTGCCGTTCCAGGTCACCAACGTGGCGCCGCAGGCCAAGGACCCGCAGAACGTGGGCGCCGCCTACGGCGACCTGATATTCCAGCACAGCTTCAGGGCCGGCGAGAAGAGCGCCACCTACACTGTCGAAAAAACCGAAACGATCGCGCCGGTGTTCCCGGCACAAACGTCGGCCCGCTACATCCAGGAACGGCTGGACGATTTCGGCTGGGAGAACGACAAGCTGGCGCACCGCACCTACGGCCCCGCGCTGATGGCGCCGGCGCCGGCCGGCAGCGGCAAGGAAGTGCTGCAGACGTCCGGCCTGGACCTGTGGTTCAAACGCGTGCCGTATCCGATCGTCGACCGCTGGTACAACAAGGGCCATGACCATTACCACCACGACGAAGGCGAAGGCATGGACTTCTACAACGTCGGCAAGTCGCGCGGTGCCGGCGGCACCGGCATCTGGGATGGCAAGGCCCTGCATGTCTCGGCCAACTACGCCGGCTGGAAGGTGCTGGCCAACGGCCCGATCCGCTCGATCTTCGAACTGCGCTACGACAGCTGGGATGCGGCCGGCACGCCGGTCACCGAAGTCAAGCGCTTCACGGTGGACGCGGGCCACCAGCTGGACCGCATCGACAGCACGTTCGAGTTCAAGGGCCCGGCCACGCTGACGGTGGCGATAGGCCTGAACAAGACGCCGACCGACAAGGGCGAGAACGGCGTGGTGGACGTCAAGCGGGACAAGGCCAGCGGTACGCTGCTGCAGTGGATCGAGCAGCGCAGCAAGGGCGCCTTCGGCACCGCCGTGATCCTGCCGACCGCGCAGGAATTCACCGACGACGCGCTGAACAACCTGGTGCTGGCCCAGGTGAAATCGGGCGAACCGCTGCGCTACTACGCCGGCGGCGCGTGGAGCGGCGCAAAGGAGATCACCACGGCGGCGCAGTGGCAGGCCTACGTGGCCGACTACGCACGGCGCGCCGCGCATCCGGTGAAGGTCAGCCTGCAGGCGCAGCCCTGAGGGTAGTCAACTGAGGGTGATGACCTGAGGGCATGACCCGGACTCACAGGGCCGGCGCGATGCGAATCGCGCCGGCCCTTTGCTTTACAGGATGTCGTGCACGAGGGCGGGCGGCCGGCACAGCCGCACGCCCTTTTCCGTGACCACGAACGGCCGGTTGATCAGCGCCGGATGGGCGCTCATCGCGTCCAGCAACTGGTCGTCCGTCAGCGTCGCATCGGCCAGGTTCAGCTGTTCGTACAGGTCGCCCTTGTCGCGCATGGCCTGGCGCGGCGTCAGGCCGGCACGGGCGATGATGTCCG
>DASVVD010001004.1:0-2569 GCA_036386715.1 Pseudoduganella sp. | reverse complement strand
CAGCGCCTTGAAGTGCCGCCTGCCTGCCGGGCCAGGCAGCCGGGCAGACACGTTTCTGCTGCACGCGGCAAGACTTGGATTGCAAGCGGCATCGCGCTGGGCTACAGTGCAGGAGCTACTTCAGCACACGCAAACGAATGCTTTCCTCATTCCCTCCAGGAGCTCCATCGTGCGTCTTTCCTCACCTGTCTTCAAGGCCGCCGCAGCGGCTGCAATATTGCTCGCAGCCAGCACGGCGCAGGCAGACATCGCCACCTACAACAGCCAGTCGACCTACCTCGGTGCCGTGGGCAGCACCGGCATCGACACGTTCGACGACCTGGTCACCGACGCGTTCGCGGCGCCGCTGAACCGCGCGGCCGGCGCGTTCGCGTACACCGCCACCATCAGCGGCGGCACCGGCTTCGGCGGGAGCGATGACGATATCGATATGTGGCTGACGAGCGGCAACGTGGATGACACCATCACGTTCGGCAACTTCGGCACGGGTGTCGCCGGCGCGGGCGGCAACTTCTTCGGCAGCGACCGGTTCGGCTTCTCGCAGGCGATCGGCCAGATCACGGTGTCGGCAACGGACAGCACCGGCGCCACGGTCACGCAGGTCATCAATGCGCCGGGGCCCGATTCATTTGTCGGCTTTGTTTCCACCACTTACCTGACCTCGCTGTCGGTATCGATCGGCGGCACGGCGGATGGCTGGCCTGCCGTCAACAACCTGCATCTCTCGGCGCCGGTGCCCGAACCGGCAACGTATGGCATGCTGCTGGCGGGGCTGGGCCTGCTGGGATGCGCGGCGCGGCGGAGAAAGCCTGGAGCATTGCGTTCCGAGCCCTGAGTCCGGAGTCCTGAACCTGGGGCTCGTGGTTCCAGGCCCTGGATTCGGGATTCGCGCCCGGGCTTCGGATCAGATGCGGGCAGCCGTCAGGCCGACGTCACGGCAGTACTGGAGCCTGTCCCGTTGCCGGCACGTAGCGCTCGCGCAGCGCCATGAAGGGCGTTTCCACGACCTTGTAGAGCAACCACCCGGCGGCCAGGCTGGCCAGCACCAGCAGCGCGATGCCGGCCGGGCCGGCAGGGTCGATGCCGTTCGCGCGCAGCACCCTGGCCAGTACCACGCACAACTGCTTGTGCGTGAGATAGATCGCATACGACCACACCGCCACGCTGCCGGCGCCCGGCACCCGGAACCGCGCCAGCAATGAAGCCGGGCTGAGCGCGGCAAGCACCAGCAGTGCGAAGCCCAGGGCCAGCAGTGGATAGCCGAAGACCGTGATGGCATGGCCGAAGTGGTCGTCGGCGAACAGCTTGAGTGCCAGCGCAGTGACGGCGGCGCCGGCCGCCAGCGTCCAGTTGCCGAATGTGGTAATGCGCGCCCACAGCGGCGCATGGCATTGCCGGACCATCGCCAGCGCCACGCCGGCCAGCAGTTCGTCGAAGCGGCACAGCGTGGCGTAGTACACCGCCGTATAGAATGCCCCGTTGCCCACATGGGGCGGGCGCGCCTCCTGCCAGCCCAGCTCGCGAAACAGCATGCCCGCCAGCAGGCCGCAGGCCAGCAGGCACCAGCCGGTCGGCACGGCGCCGCGGCAGCGCGCGACCAGCAGCGCCACCACCGGCAGCACGAAATAAAACTGCTCTTCCACGCACAGCGACCAGGCATGCGAAAACCGCGTGCCCGGCACCAGGCCCAGGTTCAGCGTAAACGTCAGGTACTGCCACCACGGCGCATGGCGCGTGCCGTCGATGAACGGTGGCCAGAATGCATACAGCGCCAGCACCACGTAATAATTGGGCAGCGTGCGCAACAGGCGCCGCGCGGCGAACCGGCCCATCGAAAAGGTGCCGGCGCGCAGCCCGGCCAGGATCTGGTTGCCGATCAGGTAGCCGGACAGCGTGAAGAACAGGTCGACGCCGGTCCAGCCGATCCTGCTGACGATGCCGAAGGTCGGCTCGTCGGTCACGAAGTTCATGTAGTGATTGGTGAAGACAAGCAAGATCGCGAGCGCGCGCAGTGTGTCCAGGCCGGGCTGGCGGGTCGAGGAAGGCATGGGCGGCATTGTACCGCCCGGGTCACGCGTTACACCAACCGCCAGCGGCTAAAATGGCGCCCACCACCGCCACGATTGTTCACCATTCTTCCAGGGACCAGCATGAGCCGCACGATGCACTTCCGATCCGTCAACTACACCGGCCAGGGCCCCGGCCCCCGGCTGATCGTCATGGGTGGCGTGCACGGCAACGAAACGGCCGGCACGCAAGGCATTGGCCGGGTGATGGCGCAGCTCGACAGCGGTGAGCTGGCGATCGTCAACGGCAGCGTGACATTCGTTCCCGTCGTCAATCCGTTGGCCTATCGCAAGGGCGAGCGGGCCGGCGAGCGCAACCTCAACCGCAACCTGTTCCCGAAGGCCGACCCGCACGATTTCGAGGACCGCATCGCCAACTGGCTGTGTCCGCTTCTGGCGTCGCACGACGTGCTGCTGGACCTGCATTCGTTCAACTCACCGGGTGAGCCGTTCGTGATGGTGGGCCCGCGCGACAACGACGGCCCGCTGGAACCGTTCCGGCA
>DASVVD010001003.1:0-2777 GCA_036386715.1 Pseudoduganella sp. | reverse complement strand
GATGTCAGCGTGGGCTGTTGGCTTTCAGTTTGGCTTCCACCGCGGTGCCCTTGAAGAAGTCGGGGTTGGCTTCGGTGTACAGCTTGTACGGGTTGGTGAACACGTAGGCCTTGAAGTCCGCCTCGCTGATGACGCCCTGTTCGACCAGGCCATAGGCTTCGGCCAGCGCGTCGGTCAGGTCGGGCACGTCCCAGTGGCCCACGTCGGACGAGTAGATCGCATTGATCTTGGTGCCGAGGGGATTGGACTTGTCGTTGAAGGCGGTGGCGATCGTGCGGTCGTCGGATTCGGAGCCGAAGAAGAAGTTGTCGACCCAGCGCGCCTTGATGTCTTCCACGCTTTCGATGCCGGCCTTGGCGAAGTCTTCCAGCTCGGCGCCCTGCGGCTGGCGCGAGCCGGCCGTGTAGCCGGCGCCCAGCGTGTCGCGGATCAGGTCCTCGCCTTCGATCGAGCGGCCTTTCGTCAGGTCGGCGCCGTAGCGGGCGAACAGGTCGGTGAGCAGCGCGCGGTCGGTGGCGGCCGGGTCGTAGTTCTGCAGGCCTTCCAGGCTGCGTTTTTCCCAGCGGTCGACCAGGTGCGTAAACACCCGCGCGCCCCAGTCGGCGCCGCCTTCGAGCAGGCCCACGCGCAGCTGCGGGAAGCGTTTCGTCACGCCGCCGAAGAACAGCGCCTTGGCGAAGGCTTCCGAGCCGTCGGCGAAGTGGCCGATGTGGTTGTTCATGTAGTTGCTGGTCGAGCTGCGGCCGGTCCAGCCCTGGCTGCCGTAATGGGTGAGGATCGGCACGCCCAGCTCGACCGCCTTGGCCCAGAACGGGTCGTAGTCGTATTCGCTGTCGATGCCGTAGAAGTCCTGGTACGAGATGTACTTCTGCAGTTCGGGGTGGTCGGCGGCCGGGTACTTGTCGGCCAGCGCGCCGATCGGGCGGCGCACGCTGCCGGCGATGTTGACGGCTTTCAGGCCCAGCGTCTTGATCGCGAATTCCAGTTCGGCGATGCCTTCTTCCGGCGTGTGCAGGCCGATGCCGGCCACCGGGGTGAGGCGGTCGCTGTATTTGCGGTACAGGTCGGCGTGGTAGTGGTTGACGGCGCGCTGCAGCGCCGTGCGCTCGTCCCTGTCGCGCACGCCCAGTGGCGCCAGCACATTGTTGGGGAACAGGATCGAGTAATCGGAGCCCTGTTCTTCCTGGCGCTCGTAGAGCAGCTCGGGCAGGTGGTAGGTGGCCACGTCCAGCGTGTTCTTCGTGACGCGGGCCCACCACGGCGCGCGGATCGTGCGGTAGTAGTGGCGTTCCTCCGGGGTCTGCTCATACCAGTTCTTGCCGTTGCCGATGCCGCCGCGGCCGATGCGCGCGGCCGACGCCTTGCGCAGCGCATCGACCAGCTTCACGCCGCCGTAGTTGGCCACGTAGTCCTCGAGATCGGGCGTGTAGTCGTTGGTATGGACATCGGTATCGATGACCGGGAAATCGAGCTTCTGTTTGACGGCGACGGAAGGGGATGCCTTGATGCGATCGAGACGGTCGTTCACTGTGGTTCTCCAATGGATGTGGGGGGCGGGGCGGAGCTACCCACTCCATTGCAGCATTCGTGCCATGCCCAAACGGGCAAAAACGGCATGCCGGCACGGCAAAACTGTTGGCTGCTGCGCAGGCCGTGCTGGCTGGCGCACAGCCGGCCAACAGGCGCGGCGAGACGGCACGGCGGGAAGACATGGCAGGAAGGGAAGGTGAAGCGGGGAGTGCGGGGCGACAGGGATGCCGCAAGTCCGGCGCGGGTGCGCCGGACGCGCGCTACAGCGTGGACGGCATCGCGCGGAAATCGCGGGGCTCGAGCCGCGCATCGGTCGGCTCGCCGCCGATCAGCCCGAAGCGCTTCAGGTGGGTGCGCAGCACGTTGCGGCTGATGCCCAGCGCTTTCGCAGTGTGCACCTGGTTCTGCTCGCAGGCGGCGAAGGCGGCGCGGATCAGGCGCTCTTCCACGGTATCGAACAGGGCCGGTTCGCCCGCTTCCACGAGGTCGTTCAGCAGGCTGTCGAGGCGTTCGAGGCCGGAGGCACCGTCCTGGTGGGCCGGCGGCATCACATGACGAGCCTCGGGTACCGGTGCATGCGTGGGTGCAGGCTCGGATGCAGGCACGGCGGCAGCCGCGCGGTGGCCGGGCAACCGCCCGCCGATGCGCAGGTCTTCCGCGCGGATGCGTTCGTGGCGGCAGACGATCAGCGCATAGTGGATCACGTTTTCCAGCTCGCGGATATTGCCGGGCCAGTCATAGGCCAGCAGTGCGTCCGTCGCATCGGCTTCCAGTTGCACATCCTCCAGCTTCATCTTCGCGCCATACAGGCCGATGAAGTGGCGCGCCAGCGGCAGGATGTCGCCGGGACGCTCGTACAGCGGCGGCAGGTTGACAGTGGCCACGCTGAGCCGGTAGTACAGGTCGGCCCGGAAACGCTCCGCGGCAATCGCCTTGTGCAGGTCGACGTTGGTGGCGGCCACCAGGCGCACGTCGAGCGGAATCGCCCGGCGCGAGCCAAGCCGCACCACCTGCCGCTCCTGCAGCACGCGCAGCAGCTTGACCTGCAACGCCATCGACAGGTCGCCGATTTCATCGAGGAACAGCGTGCCGCCGTTGGCCGCTTCGAACCAGCCGGCGCGAGCCTGGGTGGCGCCCGTGAAGGCACCAGTTTCATGCCCGAACAGTTCGGCATCGATCAGCGATTCGCTGAACGCGCCGCAGTTGACAGCGATGAACGGGCCGGCGCGCTCGCTCTGCGCATGGAT
>DASVVD010001002.1:0-7303 GCA_036386715.1 Pseudoduganella sp. | reverse complement strand
AGAACACCACCACGCCGCGCGAGCGCACCGCGCTGCCCTCGGGCATCGCCACGGCGGCCACATGGAATCGCAAGCTCGCTTACGAGGGCGGCCGGATGATCGGCGCCGAGGCACGCGCCTCCGGCTTCAACGTGATGCTGGCAGGCGGCGTCAATCTGATGCGCGAGCCGCGCAATGGCCGCAACTTCGAATACGGCGGCGAGGATCCCTTGCTGGCCGGCGTCATGGTGGCCGAGCAGGTGCGCGGCATCGAATCGAACCATGTGATTTCCACGATCAAGCACTACGCGCTGAACGACCAGGAAACCGGGCGCTTCGAACTCGATGCCCGCATCGACCAGGCGGCGCTGCGCATGTCCGACCTGTTCGCCTTCCAGGTGGCGCTCGAACTGACCGATGCCGGCTCGTTCATGTGCGCCTACAACCGCCTCAACGGACCGTATGGCTGCCAGCACCCGTGGCTGCTGAACGGTGTGCTGAAGGGCGACTGGGGCTTCAAGGGCTTCGTGATGTCCGACTGGGGCGCCACGCACAGCACGGTGGAAGCGGCCAACGCAGGGCTGGACCAGCAGTCGGGCTTTGAATTCGACCGGGCTCATTATTTCGGCGGTGCGCTGGAAGAGGCGGTCGAGAACGGTTTCGTACCGCAGAAGCGGCTCGACGACATGGCGCTGCGCGTGTTGCGCACCATGTTCGCGAAAGGCGTCGTCGATCACCCGGTGAAAGAAGGCGGAGCGATCGACTACGAGGCGCATGGCCGGATCAGCCAGGCCGATGCCGAGGAGGGCATTGTGTTGCTGAAGAACGCTGGCAATGTGCTGCCATTGACGAAGGACGCGAAAAAGATCGCCGTCATCGGCGGGTATGCCGACAAGGGCGTGCTGGCCGGCGGCGGCTCGTCGCTGGTCTATCCGCGCGGCGGCAACGCCGTGCCGGGCCTGTTGCCGGCCACCTGGCCCGGCCCGGTCATGGTGTATCCGTCGTCGCCGTTGAAGGCGATCACCGCCCGGGTGCCTGGCGCGCAGGTGGTGTTCGACGACGGTACCGATCCGGCCAGGGCGGCTGCCGCGGCGGCTGGCGCGGACGTGGTGCTGGTGTTCGCCACGCAGTGGGTCGGCGAGGCGCTCGATGCGACATCGCTGTCGCTGCCCGGCAACCAGGATGCGCTGATCGGCGCCATCGCCGCCGCCAATCCCAGGACGGTCGTGGTGCTGGAGAACAGCGGCCCGGTGCTGATGCCGTGGGCGGACCGGGTGGCAGGCATCGTCGAAGCATGGTATCCCGGCACCAATGGCGGCGAGGCGATCGCCCGCGTGCTGTCCGGTGAAGTGAATCCTTCCGGCCGGTTGCCGGCGACGTTCCCGGCTTCGGAAAGCCAGTTGCCGCGGCCGAAGCTCGATGGTGACCCGGCCAAACCGGAGGAGCGCTTCTCCGTCGACTACCACGAGGGCGCCGCGATCGGCTACAAGTGGTTCGACCTGAAGGGCCACAAGCCGCTGTTCCCGTTCGGCCACGGCCTGTCGTACACGCAGTTCGGCTACAAGGACCTGAAGGCGCAACTGGCAGGCGGCAAGGTGCAGGTGAGCTTCACGGTTACCAACACCGGCAGCGTGCCGGGCAAGGATGTGCCGCAGGTGTACGTGGCGCCGCTTTCCGGCAAATGGGAAGCGCCCAAGCGGCTGGCCGGCTGGGACAAGGTGGAACTGGCGCCTGGCGCCAGCACGAACGTGACACTGGCCATCGACCCCCGCCTGTTCGGCATGGTGAAGGGTTCCGCCAGTACCTGGCACGTGGCCGGTGGCCGCTATGCGGTAAGACTGGCCCGCCATGCCGCCGACGACGCGGCGCAAACCGTAACGATCCAGTTGCCAGCCCAGGTGCTCGATGTGGCAGGCCGCACGATAACAAGGAAAACGAAAGGTTGATGATGAAAAAGATGATCGCACTGGCGGCCTCGCTGCTGATGATGGGTGTCGTGCCGGCCGCTTCGGCCGCCGGCAACAGCTTCGTGGCTGTGAAGAAAACGCATTTCACCCGCAATGGCAACCCGTACTACATCGCCGGCGCCAATTTCTGGTACGGCGCCTACCTGGGTGCCAACGACCGCCCGCGGCTGCTGAAGGAACTCGACACGCTGAAGGGCATGGGCATCAACAACCTGCGCGTGCTGGCCGTTTCCGAGAAAACCGACATGAAGAGCGCGGTACGCCCCGCCACGACGAACGAGCCGGGCAAGTATGACGAGCGCCTGCTGGCCGGCATGGATTTCCTGCTGGCCGAGATGGCGAAGCGCGACATGACGGCGGTGATCTACCTGAACAACTTCTGGCAATGGTCCGGCGGCATGACGCAGTACCTGAACTGGTTCGCCGGCACGCCGGCGCTCGACCCGAACGTGACCAAGGATTACGAGACCTACATGCGCGAAACGGCGCGCTTCTATACCAACGAGAAAGCGCAGGCAGAATACCGCAACGTGATCCGCACCTTCATCAACCGCAAGAACAGCGTGACGGGCAAGCCGTATGCCGGCGACCCGGTGATCATGTCGTGGCAGCTGGCGAACGAGCCGCGGCCCGGCAATGCCAGCTCGACGCCGCAGGAGAAGGATATCTACGTGAAGTGGATCGCCGACACGACGGCCTACATTCGCGGCCTGGACAAGAACCACCTGGTCAGCACCGGCAGCGAAGGGCTGGCGGGTTCGTCCCAGGATGCCGACCTGTACGCCAGGGCGCACGCCACGCGCGATGTCGATTACCTGACCTATCACCTGTGGCCGAAGAACTGGGGCTGGATCGATTCGAAACAGGTCGATGCGACGTGGAGCGGCGCGCTGGAAAAGAGCAGCCATTACCTGAACGTGCACATCGATTACGCGAAAAAAATCGGCAAGCCGATCGTGCTCGAGGAATTCGGCATGGACCGCGACAACGCCTCCTTCGACGTCAAGGCGCCGACCACCGTGCGCGACCGCTTCTACAAGGTGGTGTTCGACGTGGTCGCCGAGCGCGCCGAGAAGGGCGACCCGATCGCCGGTTTCAATTTCTGGGCCTGGGGCGGCGCCGGGCGCGCGGCCAATCCCGACTACTGGTGGAAAGAGGGCAATGACCTGATGGGCGACCCGCCGCAGGAAGAACAGGGCCTGTATTCCGTGTTCGACACCGACAAGTCGACCATCGCGCTGATCCGTACCTACGCGGACCGGCTGCATGCACTGGAGCGCAAGTGAGGAAGCTGGTTATCGCGGCTCTGCTGATGGGTGCGGCGACGGCCCATGCGCAAAAATATGAAGGCCTCGCCGACACGCCGCAGATGGGCTGGAACAGCTGGAACAAGTTCGCCTGCGACATCAGCGAGCAGATGATCCGCGAACAGGCCGATGCGATGGTGAAGAACGGCATGCGCGATGCCGGCTACACCTACCTGAACATCGACGACTGCTGGCATGGCAAGCGCGATGCGAACGGCAATATCCAGGCCGATCCGGTGCGCTTCCCGTCCGGTATCAAGGCGCTGGCCGACTATGTGCATGCGCGCGGCCTGAAGCTGGGCATTTATTCGGACGCCGGCGACAAAACCTGCGGCGGCCGCCCCGGCAGCCGCGGCTACGAGTACCAGGATGCGCGCACCTATGCCGCGTGGGGAGTCGATTACCTGAAGTACGACTGGTGCAACAGCAAGGCCCTGAACGCGGAAGGCGCGTATACCACCATGCGCGATGCGCTGCGCACCGCCGGCCGGCCGATCCTGTTCTCGATTTGCGAATGGGGCGCCAGCAAACCGTGGGACTGGGCGAAGAACGTGGGTCACTCGTGGCGCACCACCGGCGACATTACCGCGTGCTGGGATTGCGAGCTGTCGCGTGGCGCGTCGTCGTCGCTCGGCGTGCTGAAGATCATGGACAGGACGGCGCCACTGCGCAGGTTCGCCGGGCCGGGCCACTGGAACGACATGGACATGCTCGAAGTAGGCAATGGCCTTACCCCGGACGAGGAGCGGGCGCACTTTTCGATCTGGGCAATGATGACGTCGCCGCTCATCTCCGGCAACGACCTGCGCAGCATGTCGCCGGCCACCCTGAAGATCCTGACCAACCGCGACGTCATCGCCATCAACCAGGACAAGCTGGGTGTGCAGGCGCTGCGGCAGATTTCGGAGGGCGACCTGGAGGTGTGGATCAAGCCGCTGGCCGGCGGTGACTGGGGCGTGCTGTTCCTGAACCGGGGCGAGCGCACCATCGACTATCGCCACGACTGGCACAAATATGCGCTGCTGGACGACATCTCGAAGCACGAGGCTGACCTGAATAAAAAGACGTTCCGCTGGTCGGACCTGTGGCAGGGCCGTAGCGGCGACACGTCCAGGGCACTCGATGTGAAGCTGGCACCGCACAGCGCGATGATGCTTCGGCTGAAGGCCCCCTGAAGATGGATGGCGGGTTATCATCCTGCCAACCGTTCACGTAATAACAGGAGATGATGTTGAAGAATAAGAAGGCAATGCTGCTGGCGGCCATGGCCGCACTGGGACTGGCGGGCTTCGCTGGCTCGGCGCTGGCCGAGGCGCGCTCCTGCGCGCTGGCCGTGGAACCGCGCTCGGTGGAATATCCATGGATGTCGATCGAACGCTGGCACCAGATGAACGACGGCCTGAAGGCGCGCGCCGCGCAGGGCGATGTCGACGTGCTGTTCCTGGGCGACTCGATCACCGAGATGTGGGACCGCAACCAGTGGGACAGCCACTTCGGCAAGTACCGCGCGGCGAACTTTGGCGTCGGCGGCGACCACACCGGCAACGTCCTGTGGCGGCTGAAAAACGACGGCATGGACAAGTTGCGGCCGAAGGTCGTGGTGCTGCTGATCGGGGTGAACAACTTCGGCCTGTGCAACGAGCAGCCGGAGCAGGTCACGAGCGGCGTGAAGGCGGTTGTCGCGCAGCTGCGCACGCTGTACCCGGATGCGAAGATCCTCCTCAACGCCATCCTGCCGAACGGCGAATCGGCGCAGGACGAGCGCCGCGCGAAGGCGAAGGCCGTGAACCGCGAGATCGCCGCGCTGGACGACGGCAGGCACGTGTTCTTCCGCGATTACGGTGCACGTTTCCTCGAGCCGAACGGCGACATCGCCAAGGAAACCATGCCCGACTTCCTGCACCTGACGCCGAAGGCCTACGGGACCTGGGGCGATGCGATGGCGCCGGAGATTGCCAGGTTGCTGGGCCAGTGATGCGGCGCCGGCACTGGCCTGGCGTTGCCATGGCCGTTGCTGTGCTGGTGTTCGGCACGGCCGGTGCCGGTGCCGCCGAAGTGGCGCTGGCCGGCGGCGACAATGTCGCGCGGATGGGGCGCCTGGCCGATGCGGCCGATGGCGGGGTGCGGTTCGCCTATCCCGGCGTCTCGTCCTTCATCCGCTTCGAAGGGCGCGAACTGGTGCTCGATGCATCCAGCAGCGGCGACAAGAGCTACCTGGACGTGATCGTCGACGGGCGCTTCGCGCAAACGCTTCACCTGTCGCGCGACCGTGCCCTGTACCGGCTCGTGGCGGATGCTTCGGCCGGTGCCCATGTCGTGCAGGTGCTGCATCGCTCGGAGACGTGGCATGGTGTCGTGACGCTGCATGGATTCGCTACCGACGGGCGCATGCTTGCGCCACCTGCATTGCCGTCGCGGCGGGTGCTGTTCCTGGGCGACTCCGTTACCTGCGGCGAAGCGCTCGAACGCACGCCGCCCGGGCCGAAGCAGGCCGTGTGGTGGAACCCTCGGCTGTCCTACGGCATGCTGGCCGGCGCCGCGCTCGATGCGCAGGTGCAGCTCGTCTGCCACGGCGGCCGCGGCCTGGTGCGCAGCTGGAACGGCCGCACCGACGAATTCAACCTGGCTGACTTCTACGGGCTGGCCATCGCCGACCTTGCCGCTCCGGTGGCGTGGGACCAGCGCCGCTATGCGCCCGACCTGATCGTCAGCGCGATCGGCACCAACGACTTCAACCAGTCGATCCCCGATCGTGCCGGCTATGTGGAAGCCTATGTCGCCTTCGTCCGCACGCTGCTGCGCGACCACCCGCAAGCCACCATCGTGCTTACCGAAGGCGCGATCCTGGACGGCGACAAGAAAGCCCAGCTGACCGCGTACATCGCCGAAACCATCGCCCGCACCGGCAACCCGCGCGTGCACCACATTTCCTCGCGCCACTACCCCGGTGACCCCCAGGACGCCCACCCCACCCGCGACCAGCACCGGCAGATGGCCGACGACCTCGTACCACCCCTGCGCCAGCTGATGCGCTGGTAAAGTTTCCCAAAACCGGGGTCAGACCCCAATTCCTGGAAATATTGCCAAAATTCGGGGTCAGACCCCAATTTTGGCAACATTATTGCTGTTCTTCTGCTGCCGTTTTGTTTCGACGCGTGTCGGGCGGGCGCCCCACAGGGTGGTTTCGCAGGATTGCCGCGCGAATCGCATCAAGCTGGCTTGGCAGGATCGCAGCGGCAAACAATTTTCGGTAGGTGTCGTACCTTTGTTCAGACTGCTTACCGAGACCCAGGAAAGTTGGATGGGGCGTCAGTAAATCATCCGTTTTCAATCCGGAGTTGCCGTGATAGCTCGACCACCTGTATTCCTCCGCGCAGTCGACCATGCCGGCACGAACCGGATTGAGTTCGATGTAGCGCTGGCAGACCAGAAAATACTCTTCGACCGGGACGGGGCTGGATCGAAACCTGCCTTCCCACCAGGTGCCCTTTCGCTCGAACCGCCGATTGAGAAGCTGGGCATACTTTTGCGAAACACCTTTCATCAATGCAGACACGGGTTCGATCTCATCGGCAGAGGCCAGCAGATGGACGTGGTTACGCATCAGCACGTAGGCGTGGATTGCGACACCGTGGAAACTGGAATATTCGCGTAACCAATCAAGATAAACAATGTAGTCAGAGCGGTTGAAAAAGCAGGGCTGGCGAAGATGTCCACGTTGAATGATGTGAAGTGGACAGCCAGGTAGCAGCAGTCGCGCGCGGCGGGCCATGGTTTGCTCCTTTGTCGAAAAGGCCCAACTGTGCCATGCAGTATGCAATTGCCGCCTGACTCCGCTCAACGCCATGCGCCGTCAGGCTGCCCGTAAACATTTCCTGAATTTGGGGTCTGACCCCGGTTGTAAGAAATGTTTCCAAGAATTGGGGTCTGACCCCGGTTTTGGGAAACAAAAAAGCCGCGCGGAGCGCGGCTGAAGGGGGAGGCAACTGCGGGGGATCAGTACTCGGTGCCGACCCGCACACCGAACATGCGCGGTTCGACGAAGTAGGC
>DASVVD010001001.1:0-9310 GCA_036386715.1 Pseudoduganella sp. | reverse complement strand
TCAAACGCCCACACTTATCGACTGTTGATTGTTAAAGAATTCTGCCCTTGAAGGCTTGCTGCGGATCCTTCGGACCCGGCGACAAATCGTTGTGTTTGTCAGCAGCAGAGAAAGTCGATTATGCGCCGTTTCGTGCAACTCGTCAACCCCTCGGTTTGTATCGCAATGTTGCTCCAGCGATCCAAACTCATCCTGTCGCATCGTTTCGTTTTCACGGCTGCGTTGCGGCAGGGACAGAACTATAGCAAACGGCGCCCCTCTGCGCAAGCCCAGCGACGCGGATTTTATCGGCACGGTATAGTGCTCACCAACTATTGCGAGCTCATCCATGCGAACGCCCACCTTATTGAAGATTACCGCCGCTTTATGCGCGGTGTATTCCGCAGGCACTGCCGCGGCCGAACAATTGGCCGATGTGGTCGTCATTACCGCCAGCCGCATCGAGCATGCCAGCTTCGACTTGCCGGCGGCAATCGACGTCATCGATGCCAGCCGCATCCGCAATGCGCAACTGCGCGTCAATGCCTCCGAATCCCTGGTCGCGGTACCTGGCCTGGTGGTACAAAACCGCCAGAACTATGCGCAGGACCTGCAGATCTCGTCGCGCGGCTTTGGCGCCCGCTCCGCCTTCGGCGTGCGCGGTGTGCGCCTGATTGCCGACGGCATTCCGGCAACGATGCCCGACGGCCAGGGCCAGGCTGCCACGTTCAACCTGGACCGTGCCCAGCGCATCGAAGTGCTGCGCGGCCCGTTTTCCGCACTGTATGGCAACCATTCCGGCGGCGTGGTGCAACTGTTCACCGAAGAAGGCAGGGAGCCGGCGTCGGTCGAGACCACGGTCATGGCCGGCAGCGATGGCCAGCGCAAGGTGGACCTGAGCACGCAGGGCCGCGACGGCAAGATCGGCTATGTGGTCGATGTCTCGCGCTTCGATACCGATGGCTACCGCGACCATAGTGCCGCACGGCGCGACCAGCAGTTTGCCAAACTGACCGTGGCTCCGGATTCCCGCAGCAAGCTGACGCTGGTGGCCAGCAGCCTGCGCCAGAAGAACACCGAAGATCCGCTCGGCGTGCAGTGGGCAACCTACGAGCGCGACCCGCGCGCCGGCGAAACCGATCCCACCGACACCGAAGCCGTCAAGCGCACCTACGCGGACCGCTACAACACGCGCAAGAGCATCGACCATCAACAGCTCGGCGCCAGCTACGACGTTTATTTCGGTGAAAACCGCCTGCATGTCATGGCTTACGGCGGCAATCGCGAAGTAGTGCAATACCAGGCCTTCTCGCGGGGCTTCCAGGCGCCGGCGACGCATTCCGGCGGCGTGATCGACTTCGACCGCGACTTTTATGGCACGTCCATCAACTGGACCGACGTGCGGCGCTTCGACGGAGCTGTGTTGCGCACCACGGTCGGCCTGGATCTCGACCGTTCGACGGACGACCGCAAAGGCTACGAGAATTTCGCCGGTACCCAACTGGGCGTACAAGGTGCGTTGCGGCGCGACGAGGAGGATGTCGTCTCCAACGTCGATCCGTACCTGCAGACCGAATGGCAGAGCGGCGCCTGGCGCCTGACCGCGGGCGTGCGGCACAGCCGTGTCAAAGTCGAGGTCGACGACCGCTTCCTGTCCAATGGCAACGACAGCGGCGGCCTGACATTCAGCCGCACGACGCCGGTGCTGGGAGCGCTGTACAAGCTGACACCCGACCTGAACATCTATGTCAGTGCGGCGCGCGGCTTTGAAACCCCGACGCTGAACGAGCTGTTCTACTCCGGTACGGCGGGCGGCTTCAATTACAACCTGCGCCCGGCACGCAGCACGCACGTGGAAGCCGGCGCGAAGTTCCGGCTGGCCGAAAACACGCGCGTGGACGCAGCGCTGTTCGAAGTGCGCACGCGCGACGAAGTAGTGGTCGACGCCTCCAGCGGCGGACGCACGAGCTACCGCAACGCCAGCAAGACGCTGCGCCAGGGGCTCGAGGTATCGGTCGATTCAACGTGGAGCGGCGGCTTCTCGGCACGCGCCGCATTGACCGGCCTGCGCGCTGTATATGACCAGGCGTTCGGCAATGTCGCCGAAGGCAGCCGGTTGCCGGGCGTTGCGCGCACCACCGCCTACGGCGAACTGGCATGGAAGGATGACGGCGGTCGTTACGGCGCGGCACTCGAAGCCCTGGCCAACGGCAAGGTTTATGCGGAAGACACCAACCGGGAAAAGGCGGCGCCGGGATACGGCCTGCTCAACTTGCGGTTTACGGCGATGCAGCCCGTCGGTGGCTGGCGTTTGAAAGAGTTCGTTCGCCTGAACAACCTGCTCGACAAGACCTACGTGGGCTCGGTGATCGTCGGCGACACCAACAGGCGCTATTACGAAGCGGCGCCCGGCAGCAACTGGCAGGCGGGATTCAGCGCGCAATACCTGTTCTGATACCTGCGCAACATCATGCGCGCCGCTCCACCATGCAGATGGCGTGACGGTCGCGCTGTTCAAAGCGGAACACGACCGGCAGGAACAGGCTGATGATCTCGGCATTGGTGCGAGCGTGCTGGGAAACACGCTCGACACTGAAACTGCCGCCACCGGCAAAGGCCATCGGCAGCATCAGCTGGTCACCCAGGTATTCACCGACCGCGGCGCCGGAAGCGAGATAACGGCGCGCGTCCTGCACGACGCGCTTGGCAACCGCCTCGGCACGGACCATTTTTTCGCCGACCGCCATGAACACTTCACTGACGTGTTCATGCTCGACGGTCAGCAGCAGTACATTGCCCGGGCCATGACTTTCCGGCAGCGATACTGCCTTCATCTGCTGTTCGCCCCACCCCATCGCGGTCCGCACACACTCAAGCTCCCGGGTTAGCACGCTGCGATGGACACCGGCGATCACGCTCTCCGCATAGCCGGCCATGCGTTCGCCCCGGCTCGGCAGGTCCAGCCTTTGCCAGCCGTCGATCGGCAGCACCCGGGCAGCGACCATGCCGCCGCCGGCCGGATAGAACCCGTGCCGCCGCAACTCGATATCGAATTGCGCCCCCATCTTTCGCAGCACCGGACGATAGGCACGCTGCAGGAATTCCACCGGCGGAGCCAGCGGGTTGTGGGTGCCGCCGGTGATGGTGATGCTCGAAGGGGCGCTTGCATGTAATAGCGCGGGCATCAGCGTCTGCAGCACGAGCGAACTGCTGCCCGCGCTGCCGATCGCGAATTCATAGTCGCCGCCGCGCAAATCCCGCGGCACGAATCGCAGCTCGCTGTCGCCGACCGCCACCGGGCCGGTTTCAGCGTCGCAGACCGCTGCCGCGGCAGTGACTGCCGCCAGGTGCTGGCGCATCAACCCGGGCTTGGGCCGGCCCGCACGAATGTTCCGGATCCGGAACGGCTGCCCGGTGACCATGGACAGCGTCAGTGCGCTGCGCAGGATCTGGCCGCCGCCTTCGCCCAGGGAACCATCGATTTCAATCATCACTTCATCCTTTGATCAGTCAGCCTCTGATCCGTCAACCTTTGACACAGACGACCTGTTTCAGCGTGTGCACTACTTCCACCAGCTCGCTTTGTGCGCGCATCACCGCATCGATATCCTTGTATGCCATCGGGATCTCGTCGATCACGCCGCTGTCCTTCCGGCATTCCACGCCTTCGGTCGCCTTTTCCTGGTCGGCCAGCGTAAAGCGCCGCTTTGCTTCGTTGCGGCTCATTGTCCGGCCGGCACCATGGCTGCAGCTGTGGAAGCTTTCTTCATTGCCTTTACCCCGCACGATGAAGCTGCGCGCGCCCATCGAGCCCGGAATGATACCGAGTTCGCCCTTGCGTGCGGAAACGGCGCCCTTGCGCGTCACCAGCACCTCCTTGCCGAAGTGCGTTTCCTTCTGCACATAGTTGTGGTGACAGTTGACCGCCTCCACGTGCGTTTCGAACGGCTTCGTAATCACCGTGCGAACCGCGGCAATCAGGTTCCGCATCATCACTTCGCGGTTCGCCCGGGCGAACTTCTGCGCCCATCCCACCGCCTCCACGTAATCGTCATAATGCCGGGTTCCCTCGCGCAGATAGGCAAGGTCGTTGTCGGGCAGGTTCGACATATGCGTGCGCATGTCCTGCTGCGCGAGCTCGATGAAGTGCGTGCCGATGGCATTGCCCACGCCGCGCGAACCGGAATGCAGCATGAACCATACGGCACCTTCCTCGTCCAGGCATACCTCGATGAAGTGGTTGCCGCTGCCCAGCGTGCCCAGGTGGCGGTAATTGTTCGTGTTCTTCAGCTTGGGCGTCTTCAGGCAGATCAGGTCGAATTCGTCTTTCAGCTGCAGCCATGCGGCATCGACCGTCGATGGCGTATCGTGCCAGGTGCCGACATCGCGCCCGCGGTAGCCGCGCGTCTTGGGCGACATGCCGTGCGGGATGGCTTTCTCGATCGCGCTGCGCAGCGGCCCCAGGTTATCCGGCAGGTCCCGGGCGTTCAGCGTGGTTTTCGCCGCCATCATTCCACAGCCGATGTCGACGCCGACCGCGGCAGGAATGATCGCCCCAAGCGTGGGAACCACGCTGCCGATCGTCGACCCTTTGCCCAGGTGGACGTCCGGCATGACGGCAATGTGCCGGTAGATGAACGGCATCTTCGCAGTGTTGGCGAGTTGCTCGCGTGCCGACTGCTCCACCGGCACGCCGTGGGTCCACATCTTTACCGGGCTGCCGCCTGGCACATCCATTTGTTCGTACTGTTCGGTCTTCATTATTTATCCTGTTTCATTGCGGGTTCATCGAATGCACAAAGCTCGGCCAGCACATGCCGCACAGCCATGGCTTGCCAGCGTGGGCCGTGCACGTGGAAGCACCATGCGCTGTCATGCATGCCCCGGCCGGCCACTGTCAGCCCGGGCAATTGCCGATCCAGTTTTCCGCTACTCACGCTGATCACCCAACTCATGATGTTTCCCTTTCATGGCCGGCCATTGCGGCCACCGATACAGGTTATTGAGCAATAGGCATGCCAGTACGGGGATAAAACGTAAGCCGATGATTTCTTTAGGATTGTAGTTTCCAGAAAAGATACGCAGAACTATAATTTTATCTTTCCAGATAAAATTTTATCCACATGAAAAAGAAAGTCATCATTGGTTTCCTGGGGTCGCAGCTCGATAGCGGCCGCGGCAGCGCGCGCTGGGAAAAGTGGCGGCCGAGCGTGGCGCTTACCCAGCATGAAGACTTGCTGATCGATCGTTTCGATTTGCTGTACAGCACGC
Source organism: Pseudoduganella sp. (assembly GCA_036386715.1). Classification (GTDB taxonomy): domain Bacteria; phylum Pseudomonadota; class Gammaproteobacteria; order Burkholderiales; family Burkholderiaceae_D; genus Rugamonas. The sequence goes on along the minus strand of DASVVD010001001.1, from coordinate 4,060 downwards.
CGGCGCAGTCACTGGCGCGCCAGTTGACGGAGGATATCGCCACCGTATCGCCGGAGACCACCGTGCGCATGCACGAACTGCCGCTGCGCGATGCGTGGGATTTCGAGGATGTCTACGGCTGCCTGTTCGACTTTGCCCGAGCATACCCGTTTGATACCGACAACGAGGACTACTGGATCCACATCACGACCGGCACGCACGTGGTCCAGATCTGCCTGTTCCTGATGACCGAGGCGCGTTATTTTCCCGGCTGCCTCCTGCAATCATCGCCACCGCGCCGCCAGGGCCTGGGCAGCCCGGGCAATTACACGCTGATCGACCTGGATCTGTCGCGCTACGACCTGATTGCCCAGCGCTTTTCGCATGCCCGTACCGAAGGCGTGGCATTGCTGAAGTCGGGAATCGCCACATGCAATGCGCGCTTCAATTTGATGATCGAGGAAATCGAGCATGTGGCGGGCCGCTCGCGTGCGCCAATGCTCCTGATGGGCCCCACCGGTGCCGGGAAATCGTTCCTGGCGCGGCGGATCTTCGAACTGAAAAAGATCCGCCACCAGTTGAGTGGCCGCTTCGTGGAGATCAACTGCGCAACCCTGCATGGCGATGGCGCTGCGTCGACACTGTTTGGCCACGTGAAAGGCGCCTTCACCGGTGCAGCGAGTGACCGGCCAGGATTGCTGCGCACCGCGCACAAGGGCTTGCTCTTTCTCGACGAAATAGGCGAGCTTGGGTTCGATGAGCAGGCGATGCTGCTGAAGGCGGTCGAGGAAAAGCGTTTCCTGCCGATGGGCGGCGACCTCGAAGTGCAAAGCGACTTCCAGCTCATTGCCGGCACCAACCGCGACCTGGCGCGCGAAGTGGCGATCGGGCGCTTCCGCGAGGACCTGTTCGCCCGTATCAATCTGTGGACATATTCCCTCCCCAGCCTGGCCGAACGGCCGGAGGACATCGAACCGAACCTCGATTACCTGCTGGAGCAGGCCAGCGCCGAAATCGGCTATGTGGCCCGCTTCAACAAGGAGTCACGCGCCGCATTCCTGCGCTTCGCCACCTCGGCCGGCGCCCGATGGAAAGGCAATTTCCGCGATCTGCATGCATCGGTAACGCGCATGGCCACGCTGGCGGAAGCCGGCCGTATCACCACGCCGGTGGCCGACGCCGAAATCGGCCGCCTGCGGCATCTGTGGCGCGAGCCGGACATGCCGGACCATGCGCCGGTCGATCTCGATGCGCTGCTCGGCGTGGAGCGTGCCGGGCAGCTGGACCTGTTCGACAAGGTTCAGCTGCAGGCGGTCGTGCAGGCATGTTCCGGGTGTGACAGCTTGTCCGATGCGGGTCGAAAACTCTTTGCCGTGTCCCGCACGGAAAAGGCAAGGCCGAACGATGCCGACCGGCTCAAGAAGTACCTGGGCCGCCATGGCCTGACCTGGGACGACGTCCACCGTAAATCGTGAGCCTGGCCTGCAGCGCCGCCGTCATGTGGTGCGGGCGGCAATCGTGCACAGGCTGCACCGCTCCCCGGCATCGAATGTCACGCGCACCGGCAGGAATTGCGCGATCACCTCGGCGTTGGTAATCGCATGCTGCGACACGTGATCGACCGTATAGCTGCCGCCGCCGGCCAGTGCAAGCGGCAGCATCAGCTGGTCGCCCAGGTGCTCGCCCACCGCGGCGCCGGAAACCAGGTAGCGCCTTGCCTCCAGCACAGCATCGCCGGCCACGTCTTCAGCGCGCCTGCGCTTCTCGCCTACCGACGAAAACACTTCCGTCACGTGCTCGCTTTCCAGCAAGATCAGCACGGCATTGCCCGGGCCCTGGTCGTTCGCCAACGGATGTGAAACCAGCTGGTCGTCGCGCAAGTGCAGCGCCTTGCCGATGCATGCCAGTTCACGCTGCGCCACCGCCAATGGAATCGCAGCGACATAGGCTTCGGCGCGCGCTTCGCGCAGCACGCCCCGCTCAGGCAGGTGCAACTGGCGCAGTTGGGCACATGGCCAGATGGCGGCACACACTTCCCCGCCGCCCTTCGGATAAAAACCGAATCGCTTCAGCTCGAAGTCGACCTGCGCGCCCATCGCCTGGAGCATCCGCACGTAAGCGTATTCGATGAAGTGCGCGGGCGGCGCCTTGGGATTGTGCGTGCCGCCGCTCACCTTGACCACCGACGGCACGTCGGCATGCAGCAGCGCCGGTATCAGCGTCTGCAGCACGAGCGTGCTGCTGCCGGCGGTACCGATGGCAAAGTCATATATGCCGCCCTTGATGCAGCGCGGGTTGAAAGTCAGTTCGGTGGAGCCGGTTTCGGCGTGGGTAACGTCGGCGCTGCAAACGGCGGCAGCAGCCTGCACGGCCATCAGGTGCTGCCGCATCAAGCCGGGCTTCGGTCGGTTGGCGCGAATATTCCGGATCCTGAACGGCTGCCCGGTGATCATCGACAGCGTCAGCGACGAGCGCAGGATCTGCCCGCCGCCTTCTCCACTTGAGCCATCGAGCTCGATCATTGCATCAGCCCTTTCAACCTTTAAGCCAACCTCGCGGTCGCCCTTGCAATTACCCCTTCACGCACACGACCTGCTTCAACGTGTGCACCACTTCCACCAGGTCGCGCTGGGCATGCATCACGGCGTCGATATCCTTGTAGGCCATCGGGATTTCGTCGACCACGCCTTCATCCTTGCGGCATTCCACGCCTTGCGTCGCGCGCACCTGGTCTTCGCGCGTAAAACGGCGCTTGGCTTCGCTGCGGCTCATCGTGCGGCCGGCGCCATGACTGCAGCTGGTGAAGCTTTCCTCATTGCCCTTGCCGCGCACGATATAGCTGCGCGCGCCCATCGAACCCGGAATGATGCCAAGCTCGCCGGCCCTGGCCGATACCGCGCCTTTACGCGTGACCAGCACGTCCTGGCCGAAATGGCGTTCCTTCTGCACATAGTTGTGATGGCAGTTGACGGCTTCCACGTGCGTCTCGAACGGTTTCCTGATGACGGTGCGTACAGCCTTGATCAGGTTCTGCATCATGACTTCGCGGTTCATGCGGGCGAACTTCTGCGCCCAGCCTACCGCTTCCACGTAGTCGTCGTAGTGCTGCGTGCCTTCCTTCAGGTACGCCAGGTCGCGGTCCGGCAGGTTGGCCAGGTGCGTGCGCATGTCCTGCTGCGCCAGTTCGATGAAGTATGTGCCGATTGCGTTGCCAACGCCGCGCGATCCGGAGTGGAGCATCAGCCACACCGCGTTTTCCTCGTCCAAGCATACTTCGATGAAGTGGTTGCCGGTGCCGAGCGTGCCGAGGTGCTTGTAGTTATTGGTGTGCCGCAGCTTCGGAGTCTTGGCGCAGATAACGTCGAACTCATCCTTCAGCTGCGACCAGCCAGCGTCGACGGCCGACGGGGGGTTCTGCCACGACCCTTCATCACGCCCCTTGAATCCGCGGGTCCTTGGCGACAGCCCATGCGGGATCGCTTTCTCGATCGCGCTGCGCAGCGGGCCCAGGTTGTCGGGCAGGTCGTTGGCCGACAAGGTGGTTTTCGCAGCCATCATGCCGCAGCCGATGTCGACGCCAACCGCGGCCGGGATCACCGCGCCGAGCGTGGGGATCACACTGCCGATCGTCGAGCCCTTGCCGAGATGAACGTCGGGCATCACGGCGATATGCCTGTAAATGAAGGGCATCTTCGCCGCATTCGCCAGTTGCTCTTTCGCCTCCGGTTCAACGGGCACCCCATGCGTCCACATCTTGACGGGGCGGCCACCCTTGACTTCCATGGTGTCGTAATCTGCGCTCATGCTGGTCTCCTGCCGGGGATTATCTTCGATCCGGCGGGAGGAGCGCACACGATCAGCCGTGATCAGTCGTGGTTGGGTACCCGTTCAGTAACTGCCGAGCGCGCGTCGGGCAATGCCCAGAGGGGCGACGGTTTGGGATCAGGCACCAAGTCCGCGGCGTCCTGCAAAGAGCTCGCTCCAATGCGAAAAACCCCCGCCAGGCTCACGATTCATCGTGAGCGGACGGGGGTTTCTCTAAATGACAGCCTGACGATAACCTACTTTCACACTGGTTGCA
>DASVVD010001000.1:0-2767 GCA_036386715.1 Pseudoduganella sp. | reverse complement strand
TTCCTTGTCGGAGACGGCCAGGTGCGTGGTGTGCGCGCTTTCCTGTTGCAGCTTGGCGCTGGCGGGACGCAGCGGCACGCTGGCATCCTGCTGGAACGGATAAGGATCGCCGGCCGGCACCGGGCCGGCCGCGGCACGGCCGGCATCCACCAATTTCCTGCGCTGCGCGGCGTAGTCCTTGCTGAGCAGGCCGGCAACGGGCGCAGCGAGATATTCGGGGTCGGCCAGGTAGGCATTGCGGTCGGCAAATGCCAGTCGGCTCGCTTCCAGGTACAGGTGCTCGGCCTGCGGGCGCGGCAGCGCTTTCAGGTCCCAGCCTTCGAGGATGTTCAGCGCTTCGAACACCGTCACGCCGCCGCTGCTGGGCAGTGGCATGCCATACAGTTCATAGCCGCGGTAGGTGCTGTGCACCGGCTGGCGGATGCGTGCCTCGTAATTGGCCAGGTCGGCCAGCGTCATCGTGCCGCCGCTGACCGTGATGCCCGGTGCGGTGGCCGGGCGGTGGACGGCGTCGACGATTGCCCGTGCCAGCGGCCCTTCGTAGAAGGCCTTCACGCCGCCTTTTGCCAGCGTGCGGTAGGTGCGGGCCAGGTCGGGATTCTTCAGCAGCGTGCCGGGTGGCAGTGCCTTGCCATCCTTCAGGTAGAGTGCCGCGGTGGCAGGGAACCGGCGGAATTTCTCCGTATTGCCGTCCACCAGGTGGCTGAAGTTGGCGCTTACCGTGAAACCTTTGGCGGCCACGTCGATCGCGGGGGCGAGTACTTCCTTGAACGACATCGTGCCGTAGCGGCGCAACGCTTCGTCCCAGCCGCGCACGGTGCCGGGCACGCCGACCGAGCGGCCGCTGGCGACCACGGTCTCGAAATCCATTTCCTTGCCATTGTCGAGGAACACGGCGGGCGTAAACGCGGCGGGCGCCACTTCGCGGTGATCGATCGTGATCACGCGTTTTTCCCTGGCCAGGTACACCACCATGAAGCCGCCACCGCCGATGCCGCAACTGAACGGGTCCGTCACGCCCAATGTGGCTGCGGCGGCCACGGCGGCATCGATCGCATTGCCGCCCCGGTTCAGGATGGCCAGTGCCGATTTCGACGCTTCCTCGCTGATCGTGGCGACCGCGCCGCCGGTGCCGGTGGCAACCGGCGTTTTTGCAACCGCGACCGTGCCGATGGCGGTCAGGAGAATGCTGGCAACGAGGCGTCGGGTCATGTCTTGGCGGGCTGGACCGGTTGGGCCGCTTGGGTTATCGATACGCGCAAGCTTACCCGATAATCCGGCACCGGCGCGTGCAGGGCAGGCGGCTCGGGCGGCTCCAGTTTCTCCAGCGCGAATGTCAGGCCGTCCTGCGTGGCGGTGGGCTGGGCGTTCGGCATGTTCTCGGCGAGAACGAAGTTGCGCGTGCCGCGCCGGCTCGTCAATGTAAACGAATAGCTGATATAGCCGGCCCAGACGCATACGGCCCCCTGCTTGCAGCGGCTGTCGTTGACCCGTTCCAGCTTCAGCTGCGTGCCGGGCGCCAGCATGACGCTTTCGCCCTGGCGCAGCGAGTAGCTGGCGCTGGTCTTGCGTGGCCGGGCTTGTTCCGCCTGCACGCCCATGCTGTCGACCGAGCATGCGGCGACCACGCCGAACGCCAACGCGCAGCCGATGATTCCAAAGAGCCTGGCTCCCATACCTCGTCCTCCCTGCAGCAAAGGCTGGAACGCAAGGTTATCAAATTGTTATTCCTCGCGTCGCACTGCTGAGCTATAGCTGCCAGGAAATCACCGGTTCATAAAACAAAGTTGCCCAAAATCGGGGTCAGACCCCGATTTGAAGAAATAGTTGCCCAAAAATGGGGTCTGACCCCGGTTTGAAGAAATAGTTGCCCAAAAACGGGGTCTGACCCCGGTGTGAGGCAATCGCTGCCAAAGAGTAGCGGGCAAAGCATGGGATTGTCGAATCGTCGACTGAAAATAAAAAACCCGGCGCAAGGGCCGGGTTCTGGAAAGTGCGCAGGACGTGTTACACGAAAGCGGCCAGCGCGCCCTTCATTTTCTTCAAAGCGGCCGATTCGATCTGGCGGATGCGCTCGGCGGAAACGCCGAACTCGTCGGCCAGCGTGTGCAGCGTGGCGCCGGAGCCGTCGTCGTTGGCCAGCCAGCGCGCTTCGACGATGCGGCGCGAACGCGGGTCCAGCTTGCCCAGCGCCGTTTCCAGGCCTTCGGACTGCAGGCGCGTGACCTGTTCCGCTTCCAGCACCTTGGTCGGCTCCGACAGGTCGGACGACAGGTAGGCGATCGGCGAAAACTTGTCGTCTTCATCATCGGTCGGCGCTTCCAGCGCGATGTCGCGGCCCGACAGGCGGGTTTCCATCTCGATCACTTCCTCGCGCTTCACGTCCAGCGTTTTCGCCAGCTGGTCGATCTGCGCCGGCGTCATCGCATCCAGGCCGGTCTTGTGGCTGCGCAGGTTGAAGAACAGCTTGCGTTGTGCCTTCGTGGTGGCCACTTTCACGAGACGCCAGTTTTTCAGGATGTACTCGTGCATCTCGGCCTTGATCCAGTGCATCGCATAGGACACCAGGCGCACGCCCTGGTCAGGGTCGAAACGCTTGACCGCTTTCATCAGGCCAATGTTGCCTTCCTGGATCAGGTCGGCATGCGGCAGGCCATAGCCCAGGTAGCCGCGGGCGATCGACACCACCAGGCGCAGGTGCGACAGCACCAGCTTTTCGGCGGCCTTGATATCGTTGTCTTCCTTGAGGCGGCGACCCAGCGATACC
>DASVVD010000999.1:0-3824 GCA_036386715.1 Pseudoduganella sp. | reverse complement strand
GCCATCGTGCTGGCACTGCTGCTGATCATCGTCGGCGCGGGCCTGCTGAAGATGCGTGACATGCAGGCACGCGTCGACAACATCACGGACTTCAACAATCTGCAGATCTCGCAAATCGGCGCGATGCAGGACAGCCTGATGGAGCGGGCGATCATCCTGCGCAACCTCGGCCTGTTGAGCGATATGGAACGCATGCGGCCGGAAGCGGAACGCCTGCGCCAGCTGGAAAAAACCTATGCCGAGAAATTCACGCTGGTGGAAAAGAGTTTCGAAGCGCCAGACACGGCAGCCGAGGAAAAAGTGCTGCTTGCCAAAATCAAGGAGCAGGAACGTATTGCCCTGCCATTGATGGCCGAGGCGGAAAAACTGGGCCTGGCCAACCAGGCCGAGCAAACCACGGCGCTGTTGATGGACAAGGTGCGCCCGGTGCAGATCGAATGGCAGAAGGCAATGAATGACCTGATCCAGCTCGAAACGAAATCGAACCGGGAAGATGCCGATGCCGCGAAGGCGGCTTACCAGGGTGCCGTGCGGCTGATGCTGGTCCTGACCGCCGTGGCACTGATCGTGGGCATTTCCGCGGCCGTCATGGTCACCCGTGCGCTGCTGAAGCAGCTGGGCGGCGAACCAACCGCAGCGGCAGCGATCGCCGCCAGCATCGCCGACGGCGATCTGACCGTGGACGTGCCCGTGAAAGCCGGCGATAGCGCCAGCATGATGTTCGCAATGCGCAACATGCGCGACAAGCTGTCCGCCATCGTCAGCGAAGTGCGCACCGGCACCGACACGATCGCCACCGCCGCGGCGGAAGTCTCGGCGGGCAACCAGGACCTGTCGTCGCGCACCGAGGAGCAGGCCAGCTCGCTGGAAGAGACCGCCTCGTCAATGGAAGAACTGACATCGACCGTGCGCCAGAATGCCGAGAATGCGCAGCAGGCCAGCGCGATGGCCGCTTCGGCGTCCGACGTCGCCGTACAGGGCGGTGCCGTGGTGGCGCAGGTGATCGATACGATGGGTGCGATCGATGCCTCGGCGAAGAAGATCGTCGACATCATTTCCGTCATCGACGGCATTGCGTTCCAGACCAATATCCTGGCACTGAACGCGGCCGTCGAAGCGGCACGCGCCGGTGAACAGGGCCGCGGCTTCGCCGTGGTGGCCAGCGAGGTGCGCAACCTGGCGCAGCGCTCTGCCACCGCCGCCAAGGAAATCAAGACGCTGATCGACGATTCCGTGGCCAAGGTCGGCACCGGCACGCAGCTGGTCGGACAGGCCGGCGCCACCATGAACGAGGTGGTCGGCAGCGTGCAGCGCGTGACGGACATCATGAACGAAATCTCGTCCGCCAGCCGCGAGCAGAGCAGCGGCATCGATCAGGTCAACGTGGCGATCACGCAGATGGACGAAGTGACGCAGCAGAACGCCGCCTTGGTGGAACAGGCCAGCGCCGCTTCCGAATCGATGCAGGAACAGGCCCGCAGGCTGGCAGCGCTGGTGGGCACGTTCACCGTGGCGCAGGGTGGCGTGCAGGCTGTGCCGGCTGCCCGCCCTGCCGCAAGGCCGGCAGTGAAAGCGGCCATCCGTACGGCATTGCCGGCTGCGCCGAAGGCCGTGTCCCGGCCGGCAGCCGCGGCCAAGACGGCGGCCCGCAAGGCGCCCCTGACCGCCGGTGCCGAGTCGGACTGGGAAGAGTTCTGATCCATTGCGACTACAGCATGGCTGTAGTCGCAAGCTTCCTTTACCATACGTCCCCATCGAAACAGGGGGACGCATGGACCAACCATTCTGCAGCCGCGCGCTGCGCATCGCCGCCGCGGGGCTCGCCACCGCACTGGCCACGGCGAGCAGCGCGCATGCCGCTTCATCTTCCGCCGCCCTCTGCGATGGTGCCGGGTTCCAGTCCATCCTGTCCCCTGCCGCCGCATCCGCCGTCGATATCGACGCGCGCGCCGCATGGCTGGACCGGCGCACGCTGGCCTGGCCGGGCGCCGGCACCGGTGCCAGCCTGCGCCTCTACCATGCACGCGATGCCTCGCTGACGGCGCCGGCCGGCGGCAAGGTCGGTGGCGCCGACGGCTTCCTGACGCTCGCTGCCACGCCTGCCGCGCTGCCGGAGCGCCTGCGCTACCTCGGCAACAGCACCGTGTTCGCGCTGCGCGAGGCGGACGTGGCAAGCATCGCTGCCCTGCACCGCGGCCAGTTGCTGCTGGTGAGCGAGGCGGCCGACGGCAGCGTGCTCGATGCCACGCGGGTGCAGGCCGCCGGTGCGCTGGACGACCTGTATGCGGCCGCCGAAAACGCGTCCGACCTGGGCGCAACGCCAGGCGCGAAGGGCACCACGTTCAAGCTGTGGGCACCGACCGCACGGCAGGTTTCGGTCTGCACCTATGACACGGGCGCCGGCCCGTCGCGCGCCGCCGTGCCGCTGCGTTTCGATCCGCGGACCGGCATCTGGTCCGCCAAGCTGCCCGGCAACCTGGACGGCAAGTACTACCGCTACGCGGTGGACGTGCCGGTGCCGGGCGCGGGCATCGTGCGCAATCTCGTCACCGATCCGTATTCGGTCAGCCTGACCACCGATTCGCGGCGCAGCTACATCGCCGACCTGGCAGCGCCGCGCCTGCAGCCGGCCGGCTGGAGCAAGGATGCGCCGCCGGACAAGGTGCGGGCACAGCCCGACATGTCGATCTACGAACTGCACGTGCGCGATTTCTCGGTCGGCGACACCACCGTGAGCGCCGCGAACCGCGGCAAGTACACCGCCTTCCTCGAACCGGAATCGGACGGCATGAAGCACCTGCGCGCGCTGTCGCGGGCGGGGCTGACCGATGTCCACCTGCTGCCCGTGTACGACATCGGCAGCATTCCCGAGCAGGGCTGCGTGACGCCGCGCCCATCCGGCGCGCCGGACAGCGAGGCGCAGCAGGCACTGGTCGGCGCGAGCAAGCTGGCCGACTGCTACAACTGGGGCTACGATCCGTATCACTACAGCGCGCCGGAAGGCAGCTACAGCACCGATCCGGCGGATGGCGGCCGGCGCGTGCTCGAGTTCCGGCAAATGGTGCAGGCGCTGCACCATGCCGGCCTGCGGGTGGGCATGGATGTCGTCTACAACCACACCTACCGCGCGGGCCAGGACGGGCAATCGGTGCTCGACCGGGTGGTGCCTGGCTACTATCACCGCCTCGATGCGAAAGGCGCGATCGAGCGCTCGACCTGCTGCGAAAACACGGCCACCGAGCACCGCATGATGGCCAAGCTGATGATCGACTCGGCGGTGCTGTGGACGCAGGCCTACCACATCGACTCGTTCCGCTTCGACCTGATGGGCCACCAGCCGCGCGCCGCGATGGAAGCGCTGCAGCGCCGCGTGAACGCGGCCGCGGGCCGGCACGTGAACCTGATCGGCGAAGGCTGGAATTTCGGCGAAGTGGCGGACGGCAAGCGCTTCGTGCAGGCCTCGCAGCTGTCGCTGGAAGGCAGCGGCATCGGCACGTTCAGCGACCGGGGCCGGGATGCCGTGCGGGGCGGCGGCGCCGGCGATGCCGGCAGTGACATGGTCACGCGCCAGGGCTACGTCAATGGCCTGGTGTACGATCCGAACGCGGGCGCTGGCAAGGCCGGCGATCCGGCCGCCCTGCTGAAGGCGGCCGACCTGGTCAGGGTGGGCCTGGCCGGCACGCTGCGCAGCTACCCGCTGCAGACGCATACGGGCGAGGTGCGCGAGCTGCGCGATATCGACTACGGCGGCCAGCCGGCCGGCTATGCGGGCGAGCCGGGCGAAGTCGTCAACTACGTGGAAAACCACGACAACCAGACGCTGT
>DASVVD010000998.1:0-2438 GCA_036386715.1 Pseudoduganella sp. | reverse complement strand
TCGACATTGGCATGGTTTTCAGGCAGATGCTGGGGAACGCCGATGCACAGGCTTATCTGCGTGGCGAGAATGTGCCTGAAGAGGTGATCCAACGAGTCCTTGCCGGCGAGACGATACGGGTCGACCAGCTCGAGACGGAGGCTGCCGTGCTCGAGCCGCCAGCGAATCAGGTGGACCTGCAAAATGTTTTCTACGGCCATTCGGGGCGGCGCCGGAACATGGTGATGGCGGCCATCGTGCAGGCGGCGCTCCTGGTGAGCGACCAGCTCGGTCGCGACCGGGCCGAACGCCTGCTGCGCCGCGAAGCGGTGCCGGACGAAATCATTGCCAGGGTGCTGGCAGGCGATGGCGCAAACCGGCGTGCACGCCAGCATGCAATGTAGCGCGGGAACGACAGGCCCCGCCAGGACGACGCGCATTGCATCGTCCTGGACAAATCATTTGCCGCCTGACGCCCCCTGCAGTGCCGGCGCAGCAGTTCGCCGGGGAACCGCCATCATCTCCGGCCGCGCCAGTAGCGCGCCGGCCTGAGATGCCGGCATCGGCGCGGCAAACAGGTAGCCCTGGCCTTCGTCGCAGCCTAGGGCGACCAGGGCCTCGAGCTGGCCGGCCGTTTCCACCCCTTCCGCCACCACCGCCATGTCGAGCGCCTTCGCCATCGAAACGATGGCCTGGAACAGCACCCGGCCTTCCTGCGATACCGTCAGCTCGGACGTGAACGCGCGGTCGATCTTCAGCACATCCATGTTCAGCCGCTGCAGTTGCGCCAGCGACGAGTAGCCGGTACCGAAGTCGTCCACGTGCAGGCGCACGCCGAGTTCGCGCAGGGCGGCCAGTTCGCGCTGCACGTCCACGCCTTCCGCCACCATGGCCGACTCGGTGATTTCCACTTCCAGCATCACCCCGGCAAGATGGTGGCGCGCCAGGTGCATGGCCAGGTGCGCATGCACGCCGTCGTGGGCGAACTGGTGCGCCGAGACATTGATCGACACCGGCACGACGTGCAGGCCGGCATCGCGCCACAGCGCGAGCTGGCGGCAGGCTTCCTCGATGACGAAGCGGCCGATCGGACCGATCAGGCCGCTTTCTTCGGCGATGGGAATGAATTTCGCCGGCGGCACCATGCCCAGGTCCGGGTGATGCCAGCGCAGCAGCGCTTCCATGCTGCACAGCCTGCCGGTAGCGAGATCCACGCGCGGCTGGTAATACAGCTCGAACTGCTGCGCCGCCAGCGCGCCCTGCAGGCTATGGCGCAGCTGGGCGCGGGCGGTCGCGGCAATGTACAGGTCGGGGTCGAAGAAGCGGTACTTGCCGCCCCGGTCGCGCTTGGCGGCGGCCATGGCGATGTCGCCATGCTTGAGGAGCGTGGCGGCGTCTTCGCCGTCGCGCGGATAGCAGCTGATGCCGATCGAGGCGCCGATCGTGTAGCGCGCAGTGCCGAGCTCATAAGGCCGGGACAGCGCCGCCGCCGCACGGCCGCCGATCGCGGCCAGCTCCTCGTCCGACCCGCCGGGCGCGATCACCACCACGAATTCGTCGCCGCCGAGGCGGGCCACGATATCCTGCGGCCGCAACAGGCCGCCGAGGCGCAGCGCGGCCTGCTTGAGCAGGTCGTCGCCGGCACCGTGGCCATGGCTTTCGTTCACATGCTTGAAGCCGTCCAGGTCTACCACCAGCAGCGCCAGCGTGCCGTTGCGCTTTGCCGCCTCCCCGATCGCCTGCGGCACGTAGCGGGTCAGCCACGGCCGGCTCGGGAGGCCGGTCAGCGAATCGTAGTTGGCCAGGTACAGCAGCTCGCTTTCGAACGCCTTGCGCTCGCTGATGTCCTGCAGCGTGATGGCCAGGCCATTGCCGACGCGGACGATGCGCCGGCGGCCCCAGGTGAGCTGCATGCGCCGCCCGGCCGGCATCTGCCGCTCATCCTCGTGGATCCCGCTGGCCATCGCGGCGTGGTACGCCTCCAGCAGGGGGCTGCCGTGCTCGCGTTCGATCGATGAAATGCGCCGGCCGACCAGGTCTTCGCGCCCGCCACCATAGAACGACGCGCCGCGCTCGTTGCAATCCACCACCACGAAGTCGGTCACCGCGCCCGTGGTGTCGCGCACCGCCTGCGCCATGTAGAAGCCGTCCTTGGCATTCTCGGTGGCGGCCCGGTAGGCGATGCGCACTTCCTCCTCGGCCGCGCGGCGCTGGAGGAAGCGGCGGGTGGCGATGGCGAGCGCGCACGAGGCCAGCACCAGGGTGGCCGACACCGCGGCCCAGGCGCGCCGCATCGCCGCGGCGCGCTCGTCCGCGCCGGCCAGTGCGTCGGCCATCGTCTTGCCCGCCACGGCGACAACCGGGTAGACCGTGGAACGGTGCCATGCCAGCAGCCGCGGCATGGCATCGCTGAAACCGGCGCCGTCGAAACGCAGGCCGCCAGCACTGCCGGTGAATGC
>DASVVD010000997.1:0-7144 GCA_036386715.1 Pseudoduganella sp. | reverse complement strand
ATCGTTGATGGCTGCCTGGCCGATACCATCGATACACATTATTGGGGGAACGCTGGTTCTGCCTGGCACTTCTCCGGTAATACGTGCATCGGGCGCCAGGCCAGCGTAACAGTGAAGCGCTGCATCCTCGCAACAAACCCTGCCAAACCCGGTCTTTATGTTATTTCCTTGTGGCAAATCAAGGCGTCAGGCTTTAAACTTGCCTTACGTCAACATGAGGTTCGCCATGCAGTCTCCCCAACGCGGTTTTACCCTGATGGAAGTGCTCGTCACGATCGTGATCGTCGGCATCCTGTCCGCCGTGGCGATCCCGGCCTACTCGAGCTACCTGACACGGTCGCGCACCGCCGAGGCTTTCACGGCACTGGGCGCGGCGCAGGCCAACGCGGAACAGTTCTGGAGCAATACCCGCAGCTACAGCGGTTATGACGGCGCCGCCGCCTTTCCTGCCGCGACGCCCAATTTCACCTACACGCTGAGCAACGCCACGCCGTCCACCTATACGGTCACGGCCACCGGCCGCGCCAAGATGACCGGCTTCACCTATACCATCGACCAGAGCGGCACCCGTGCCACCACGGCCACGGCGGGCTGGGGAACGAGCACCACATGCTGGGTCGACAAGAAGGGTGGCCAATGCTCCAGCTGAGGCATCGGCTGCATGCCCGGCCTGCGGTCCAGCCGGCAGGGCAGCCACGATCCCGGCCCGGCAACGGCGGCTACACGCTGATCGAACTGATGGTCGGCGTCGCTATCCTCGGCATCCTGCTGGCCGTGGGCATTCCCAGCATGACGAACTGGATCATGGCCAACAAGGCCCGCGCCGCTTCCGGGTTTTACCTGGACGGCCTGTCGATGGCACGCCGCCAGGCCGTCACGCACAATGCGCGCAGCCGCTTCGTGCTCACGCCGGGCACCAATGGCCAGTTCGACTGGCAGGTGGACCTGTGCTTTCCGACCCCCGGCGCGCCGTGCAAGGACGATGAAGGCAACTGGTCGACCGCGGCCGCGCCGTCCAGCGGCGATCCGGAGGGTGCGGCCGGCTTCCGCTCCGTGCAGCGCTCCGCGGCATCGCTGCCGGCATCGGACGTGTTGATTCCCGCCGTTTCGCCGGCCGGCGCGAGCGCGGTGTACTTTACCGAGGTGGGCTGGGTCGATACCACGATCGGCGACCGCCTGGCCCTGCTGCGCCTGGAACCGGCCCCCGCGCTGGCCAACGCCGTGCGCACCGCGGCGGTGGCCGTCACGCTGGCCGGCATGGCCGCCGGGTGCGACCCCGCCGTCGCCGCACCCGACTCGCGGGCCTGCCCGCCATGAGCCCCATGCAGCGCCCACAGCAGGGCATCGCGCTGCTCGAAGCGCTGGTCGCCATCGTCATCCTGGCGCTGGGCCTGCTGGGCACGATCGGCCTGCAGGCCCGTTCCTATTCCGCGCTGGCCGATTCGGCAATGCGCGCCGAAGCCACGCTGGCCGCCGACCGCCTGGTCGGCATCATGAACAACGACGTCGCCAACCTTGCCGCCTACCAGGTCGCGCTCGATGCCGCCGCGCCCGTGGCGCTGGCCGCATGGGCCGCCGAAACGTCCGGCGCGATTCCCGGTGCGCGCTATCGCGTGGTGGTCGTGCCGGAAGCGGAGCGTACGCGGGTCGAGCTGGAAATCCACTGGCGCCGCAAGCAGGGCGATGCCGACAATGCGCATCTCGTGACGGCCTATATTCGATGAAAAAGCCGCCGATGACGAATTTGCCAATGAAGAACCTGCCGGCGACCATGCGCCAGCAACGGCAGGGCGGCTTTTCGGTCGTCGAGCTGATGGTGTCGGTCGTCATCGGCCTGCTGGCGGTCATGTTCGCCACGCGGCTGATGGTCAATGGCGAGCAAAGCAAGGCTGCCTCCGTCGGCGGTTCCGATGCCATGCAGAACGGCATGCTGGCGCTGTTCTCGATCAATACCGATGCCTCGCAGGCCGGCTGGGGCCTGAATGACGACCTCGTCACAGGCTGCAATACGCGCATGACGGATACGCAAGGGTTCGCGCTGGCCGCGGCCACGCGCAATGGCGCCGCCATCACGCCGCTGGCGCCGGCCGTGATCGCCGACGGCGGCCAGGGCTCGGATACGCTGACGCTGTATTCCGGTACCGGCCTGGCCGGCGTCGGCTCGACCCGGGTCTGGCAGAACTATATCGGCGGCACGTCGATCGGCGTCGACAGCGTGGCGCCGTTCGGCTTCAACCAGGGCGATGTGATCGTGGTCGCCCCCGAACCGGCCGGCGGCGACTGCACGCTGGCGCAAATCTCGGCCACGCCGGCCGCCAGTTCGCTGCAGATCGCCGCCGGTCCCGCGTACCGTTTCAACACGGGCAATCTCGGCATCGGCTACAACGGCGGGCAGGCCCGCGTGTTCAACCTCGGCGGGGCAAGCAAGCTGTCGTTCCACACCTGGCAGGTGGCGAACGGCGTGCTGCAGCTGCGCGCCACCGACCTGGCCGGTACCGGCGGCCAGCCCCAGGCGGTGGTCGGCAACGTCGTGGCACTGAAGGCGCAATACGGTTTCGACACCCGTGCCGGCGCCGCCTTCGTTCCGAAGAGCGGCATGAACGTCAGGCGCTGGAGCGCGGCGATGGTCGATGCCGATGGCGATGGCATCACCGGCGGGGCCGGCGACTGGCAGCGCATCGCGGCGCTGCGCATCGCCGTGATCGCCCGCAGCGCGGTACCGGAGCGGCCCGCCGCCCGGCAAGCCGCGTGCACGGCCACCACCGCGCCGCTGACCGTATTCGGCAGCGCCGTCCCGGCCGGTGTGAACGCCAGCCCGGTGCAGGTGGCGCTGGCGGTGCCGAACGACACCGTCAGCTGGACCTGCTACCGCTACCGCGTGTTCGAGACGATCGTGCCGATCCGCAATGCAGGGTGGCGGCCATGATCCCGCAGTTTAAACGCCAGCGCCAGCGCGGCCTCGCGCTACCCGTCATGCTGATCATGCTCGTCGTCATGATGATCAGCAGTATCTACCTGCTGCGGTCCACCAACTCGACAGCGCTGACGACCTCGAACCTGGCCTACGAGGATGCCCTGTCGAAAGCGGCCGACCTGGGCATCCACACCGCCTACAGCTGGCTGAGCAGCCTGCCCAACAAGAATGTGCTGTACAACGACGTGCCCGCCGCCGGCTACGTGGCCACCACCAACCCCGGCGCGGGGCAGGGCGTTTCGAACCCGGCGTTCTGGAATGGCGCCGTGACCGTGTGGGATGCCAGCCGCCGCAACCAGGTGCAATATGTGATCCACCGCATGTGCCAGTTCCCCGGCGCGCCGCTCGACAACTGCACGCTCACGGCGGCGCGCCAGAACCTGCAGGCCAAAACACGGGCCGGCGACAGCCTGTCCTCCGATGCGCCGGCCTACCAGGGCAAGCCGCAGCTGCACTATGTGATCACCGCGCGGATCACCGGCCCGCGCGGTGGCAATGTAATGAACCAGGCCGTTGTCATGATGGGCCCATGAAAACCATGAAGAATTACCTGATCCGGCTGATTTTTGCCACGCTAGCCTGCCTGCCGGGCCTGCTGCCGGCGGCCACCACCAATATTGCGCAGGTACCGCTGCTGAACATCGCCGGCACCGGCACCGTCAAGCCGAACCTGATGCTGCTGTTCGATAACTCCGGCTCGATGGACCAGGCCTATACGCCGGATTACGTGAACGACAACCTGTGCCGCTCGCGCCTCACGCTGTCGGCCGGCATCACGGCGTGCAATGTCGGCCACCCGCCGTTCATGAGCCCGGATTTCAACCGCCAGTACTACAACCCGCGCATCCGCTACGGGGCGCCGATCCAGTGGGACGGCACCTACTACCCGGACATGACGGCCGCGCAGACGGCCAGCTGGACCAACGTGCCCAGCGACGGTTTCGGCCGCAGCAATACCAACCTGTATGGCGTGTCCGCCAATGCGATCAACCTGGTCAGCGGTTTTCCCGACCTGAAATGGTGCAACGCGAACGACGAAACCGACTGCCGTGTCAACAGCGCCACCTACACCTATCCGGACAACAATTACTACAACGCGGCCGCCATCAGCGGCGGCCCGTATTATTTCAACATCGCCGTGTCCGAATACTGCCGCGACGAGCGGCTCACCTCGTGCACATCGGTGGCGGCCGGTGCCGCGGCGCCGGCCGGCTATCCTGTGGCGGCCACGGTGCGCTGGTGCAGCAACCGCGCGCTGAGCACGTGCCAGGCCAAGCGCGTGGGCAGCTACGTGTATCCCAAGTATTCGACGCCGCCATCCTCGACCATCGCGCACGGCACGATCACGCTCGGCGCCACGCTGTCCACCTCGGCGATGCAGATCGCCGCGGTCACCGTCATCAACCCGGCGGCGCCGGACTCGCCGGTCACGATCAGCAACGGCGCCGTCAACGCGGCGAACGGCACCGGCACGGCGGCGCGCCAGCAGGCACTGGCCAGCCAGGTCGCGGCCAGCATCATCGCGCGCACCGGCCTCGGCACCAATTCCTACTGGGCCTGCGTGCGCACCCCGACCGGCGCGCCGTCGGTGCCGACCTGCGCGTCGCTGGGCATCACGCTCACGTCGGACAACGTGGTCGCCGTCGTTCCGATCAACTGCGCGGGCGGCACCAAGTCGCTGACCAACTGCAGCACGATCCTCGAGAGCGCGGCCCTCAACACGCGGCAGGGCTGGGGGCTGGAGGTGAATGCACCGTCGGTGCAGACCACGCCGGCCACCACCGGCCAGCCACCGACCGCGCTGCTGCGCATCGGCGGCAGCGGCTCGATGCGCAACACCGGCAGCATCGCCAACATCAAGCTGGGCGCCACCCAGGTCACCGGCACGGTCGCGCTGAAGAGCATGTCGCCTGCGCAGTCGGCGGTGGCGATCGTCCAGGCCATCAACGCCTACGGCACGCGCGCCACGCACCGCGCCTACCTGGGCGGCGACGCCACCACCGGCGTGTGCGCCAGCGAGCCGTCCACCACGGTGTGCGTGGTCAACATCAACGCCACGTCGAACGGCGCGCTGCTCACCGGCAGCGTCGCCAACAACAACAACGTCACCTTCGACATGGCCGCCGCCACCAGTATCGTCGAAGGCGTTCCGGTCACCACCACCGCGCTGTCGTCGGCGCCCAGTGCGTTCTCGCGCGTCAATATCGTGCCGGGCCGTACCTATCCGAAGGCTGCCGCGCGCGGCGACTGCGTGGTGCAGGCCGGGGTCTGCACCTACGACGAGGAAATGACCAACTTCGCCAACTGGTATGCGTACTACAAGAACCGCATGCAGATGATGAAGACGTCGGTCGGCATTGCCTTCGCTGCGATCAACGCCAACTACCGGGTCGGCTTCGTGCGGCTGTCGCAGGCCGGCGCCGGCGCCGCGGTCGACCTGAAGCCGACCGATTTTACCGGCACGGCGCGCAGCAACTGGTACAGCACGCTGTACAACGTGACCAGCAGTGGGTCCACGCCGATCCGCACGGCGATGGACAACGTGGGCCGCATGTTCGCCAATCTCGCGCCCTACAACTACAGCTCGGGGCAGGAAGTGGTGCAGTTCCCGTGCCAGCAGAACTTCACCATCCTCACCACGGATGGCTACTGGAACGGCAGCTCCACCGACAACGTGGTCAACAACGACAACGCCGACAGCGCCGCGCGCTTCTGCACCTGGGGGCGCGGCTGCGTCGACACGCGCAGCCAGTCGCAACCGTCGATCTCCGACGTGGCGCTGCACTGGTATAACGGCGGCTCGTCGACGGCCACCGTGTCGCTGCGCCCGGACCTGGAGCCGGACATGACGAAACCCGGCCAGGTGCCGGCCGCCGAAGGCGAGAACACGCACCTGCACATGAACACCTATACGCTGGGCCTGGGCATGGACGGCGTGATGACCTACGAGCCGAACTACGACACGGCACCGAAGGCCGGCGGCGATTTCTACAACCTGATCACGCGCGTGCAGACCGGTTGCCCGTGGAACGCCAATGGCCCGTATGTGTGGCCGAACCCCGACGTGACCAACACCGGCAACACCGTGCAGGAACGGGTGGACGACCTGTGGCACGCGGCCATCAACGGCCACGGCAAGTACTTCAGCGCCAACGAGCCGCGCGAAGTGGTCGAGGGCCTGTCGGCCGCGCTGGCGAACATGCAGGTCACGCTGGGTGCCGCCTCGGCCGCCGCCACCTCCACGCCGAACATCTCGCTGCAGGACAACGACATCTTCTCGGACACGTTCACCACCGTGAAGTGGTACGGCGAACTGTCGGACCGCAAGATCGATCCCACCACCGGCATCGTCAGCGCCACCACGGTGTGGACCACGACCGACACCGTGGGCGACAAGGTGGCCGCCGCCAGCGACACGCGCAGCATCTTCATGCCGGGTGCAAGCGCCCTGAAACCGTTTCGCTACGACGGCATGACGGTGCAGGAAAAGGCCTGGTTCAACGGCCAGTGCCCGAACCTGCCGCAGTGCACGCTGCTGTCGAGCGCCGACCGCACGCTCGTCAACAGTGGCGACAACATGGTGAACTGGTTGCGCGGCCAGCAGCAATACGCCAACGACCGCATCTTCCGGGCCTACTCGATGAGCGG
Source organism: Pseudoduganella sp. (assembly GCA_036386715.1). Lineage (GTDB taxonomy): Bacteria > Pseudomonadota > Gammaproteobacteria > Burkholderiales > Burkholderiaceae_D > Rugamonas. The sequence goes on along the minus strand of DASVVD010000997.1, from coordinate 522 downwards.
CGACACGCCGTCGATTCCCATCGTGCTGGGCGATATCGCCTCGTCGAAACCGGCCTACGTACGGGACCCGCGCAAGGCCTACACCACCGGCGACTACAGCGGCTTCCGCGATGCGCAAACAATCGCGCGCCCCGTGGCCACGGTGTACACCGCCGCCAACGACGGCATGCTGCATGCGTTCAGTGCCGCCGACGGCGAGGAAGTGTGGGCCTACGTGCCGCGCATCACGATGAAGAAGCTGCCGGCGCTGGCCAGCACCACGTATGCGACGAACCACCAGTTCACCACCGACGGCTCGCCGGAAGTGGCCGATGTGTTCATCAACGGCGCCTGGCGCACGGTGCTGGTGGCCGGCCTGAATGCCGGCGGGCGTGGCTACTACGCGCTCGACATCACCGATCCGCGCCAGCCGAAGCAGCTGTGGGAATTGTGCGCCGATGCCGCCGTGTGCCCCAACGCCGTGCCGAACATGGGCCTGTCGTTCGGCAATCCCCAGTTCGGCACGTGGAAGGACGGCTCCGG
>DASVVD010000996.1:0-3314 GCA_036386715.1 Pseudoduganella sp. | reverse complement strand
CGCTGGAGCCGAACGACCGGGTGCACGTGGCGAACCAGTTCTACGATGTCGCCAATCCCCGCCTGCGCGCACTGCACGAGGCATACATCTTCCATGTGCTGGACGAGCTGGGCACGCACGACAACATCGTCTTCGGGCTCGCGTTCCAGTATTCGGGCCCGCTGGCATTCCAGCGCTTCTTCCAGCAGACCGTGGCCGAGTGGGAGCGCAGGCATGGGCGCCGCGTGAAGCTGGTGCTCGACACCGCCAGGAACGTGACGGACGCGATCCTGGCCGATCCGCAACTGGCGCGCCAGGTCGCCGTGATCGACATGCGCTACTGGCATTACCTGCCCGACGGCAGCCTGTGGGAGCCGCAGGGCGGCCAGAACCGCGCCTTCCGCGAATTGCACCCGGCCGAATTCGGCGATCCCGGCACGCCCGCGCTGGTCTACCGCCAGGTGCGCGAGTATGCGGCCGCGTATCCCGACAAGGCGATCGTTTCGTGGCACAGCGGCGTGGGCCAGATTCCGGCGCTGATGGCGGGCGGCGCCCAGGTGTTGACGCGCAACCCGACCGCCGGCCATGGGCAGGGCAGGCAGGTCGACCGTACGGCCCTCGACGGTTTCGTGCAGCAGCACCTGGCCGCGATGCTGGCCGACATGCTGCCACGCGATGGCTGGGTACTTGACGCCGACCGCAACTGGGTGCTGGCCGACCAGGCCCGGCGCAGCATCCTGGTGTATTCGCTGGCCGGCCCGGCAATCGGTTTCACAGGCGGGCTGGCGCCGGAGGACTACACGGGGTTGTGGTTCGACCCACGCACGGGCCTGACCAGTGCAGCCAGCCTGCCGGCCCAAGCCGGGGCACCGGCCCAGGTCACCAAGCCCGATGGCCGCGAATGGCTGCTGCTGTTGCGGGCACGATAGGCGCCATGGGAAAGATCACCGGGGTCCACCGGGATGGCGGCGCCGGCTACAGTTTCGAATGCGCCAGCGATACCGCGCCGATGCGCCATGCGCTCGAATGCACGCAAAAGGGGTGGGGCAAGTCATTCTCGACCAATCGGCAGCAGGCTTCAAAGGCCCGCGTCCGCAGACTCATGCCGCACCGGCAACTCGCCCCGGTTCGAGCTTGAACGCCGCCACCAGCTGCTCCAGGTGCCGCGCCTGCTGGGCCAGTGCCTCGGCCGCGGCGGCATCTTCTTCGACGAGGGCGGCATTGTGCTGGGCGTTGTCGCCGAAATGACCGAGCGCGTCGTTGATGCGCTCGATGCCTTCGTTCTGGTCCTGGCTGGCGCTGCTGATCTCGGCCATGATCGCCGTCACGCGCTGCACGCTGTCGACCACTTCCAGCATCGTGCTGCCGGCCTGGTTGACCAGGCCGGTGCCGCTTTCCACGGTGCGGACGGTATTGCTGATCAGCGCATTGATTTCCTTGGCGGCCGACGCGGACCGGTGTGCCAAGTTACGCACTTCGGCGGCGACAACGGCAAAGCCACGCCCCTGTTCGCCCGCGCGCGCAGCTTCGACGGCGGCATTGAGTGCCAGGATGTTGGTCTGGAAGGCAATGCCGTCGATGACACTGATGATATCGACGATCTGGCGCGACGACGCATGGATGGCGGCCATCGTGTCGACCACTTGCCTGACCGCGTCGCCACCCTTGATCGCGATTCCCGACGCCGCCCGGGCAAGTTCATTGCCGCTGCGCGCGCTGTCGCTGTTCTGGCGCACCGCCGTGGCAAGCCGTGCCATCGCCGATGCGGTTGTCTCGACGCTGCCGGCCTGCAGTTCGGTGCGCCGCGACAGCTCGGCATTGCCTTCGGCGATTTCGCCGGAGGCCCCGGCAATGGTCGCGGCGCCATCGCGCACGCCGGCAATGGTGTCGCGCATCGTGACCAGCATCTGGACCAGGGAGCGGGCCAGGCGGCTGCGGGGATGCGCGGCAGGCACCGACAGGTCGATGCGGCCTTCGGTGCCTGCCAGCGCCGACACGATGGTTTCCAGTTCGCTGGCCTGGCAGGCGGCGCGCCGCAGGATCGTGGCCAGGAAAATCAGCACCGCCGATTCCACCACCACATAGGCGGCATGAATGAACACGGTCGACAGCTGCGGGCGGGTGAAGCACAGTACCCCGTAGTTCGCCTCCTGCAGGTAATGGAAGGACAGGTGGTGCAGCGCGATGACCGCCGCCGCCACCACGATCGGGCGCCAGTCGCGATAGGCCAAAAGGAACGCCAGGTAGACGAAAATACCGAAATGGAGCTCGGTCAGGCCGGCGCCCTGGTGGATGTTCAGCGCGGCGAATACCATCACCGCCACGGCGACCGCACAGCGCGTCGCCATCGATCCCGGCGCCGCCATGTGCAGGGCGGTGGGAATGCCGGCTGCCAGCAGGCCGATGCCCAGCGCGATGCCCCAGGTATCGTGCAGGCCGGCCAGCGCCAGCGAGAATAGTTGCAGTCCCCACAGCACGCACAGCATCATTCGGTCTGCCTGGACGGCAATGGCCTGCAAGGGATCGTATCGGTTGATCATGTTGACTCCGCTCGCATGGCATCGCCGCCAGTGTCGAGGACGCGGCGAAGGCAAGCTGAAAAGGTGTACGTGGTACGGCGGAGTCGGGGCCGGGGGATGGCTGCCGCGTCATGGCGGCACATGTCGGACCAGGGTCCTCGTCGAACGGGCACACGCGAGCAGGGCGCATGCCGCCGCGCGAATCACATGCGGAAGCGTGTCGATTGTAGCGCCGATCGACGCGCGGTAAACTTTTAAGGTGAGAGTTAGTTGCTGGGTGGCTACACTTTGGCGACCATGACCATGGTAGCCCGGGCTTTATGCAGGCCATAGCCAGAATGGCATGGCGGTCGGTCGCCAGGACGGCGCGCCGCTCGGCGGCGCGTTCCTCCCGATTAATTCACCATGTTCTTCGCCACGATCGCATCGGTGGCGACACGCGCTTGCTGCAGCGGCTGGTTCAGCACGGTCGTGGCATGTGCCGGCGTGCCGGTGGTGGCGGCGCCGAGCACGCCGCGGCCCTGCTGGCTGATGTCGACGGTAACCGTGGTCGACAGCCCCACGCGCAGCGGGTGCGCCTGCAGTTCCCGGGCATCGAGGGAAATCCGCACGGGCACGCGCTGCACCACCTTGATCCAGTTGCCGGTGGCGTTCTGCGCCGGCAGCAGCGAGAACGCGCTGCCGGTGCCGGCGCCCAGCCCCACGACCTTGCCGTGGTAGACCACGGTCTTGCCGTAGATGTCCGCCTCGATCTCGGCGCCCTGGCCAACGCGAATGTCACGCAATTCCGATTCCTTGAAGTTCGCATCGATCCAC
>DASVVD010000995.1:0-6186 GCA_036386715.1 Pseudoduganella sp. | reverse complement strand
TTCCACGTCGGCTTTTCGCCGGAACGGATCAACCCGGGCGACAAGCAGCACACGCTGACCACCATCCTGAAGGTTGTCTCGGGCGACGATGCGGCCACCCTGGACGCGGTCGCGAAGCTGTACGAATCGATCATCACCGCCGGCGTGTATCGCGCCTCGAGCGTGAAGGTGGCCGAAGCCGCGAAAGTCATCGAGAACACCCAGCGCGACCTGAACATCGCCCTGATGAATGAACTGGCGATCATCTTCGACAAGATCGGCATCGACACGCTCGAAGTGCTGCAGGCTGCCGGCACCAAGTGGAACTTCCTGCCGTTCCGCCCTGGGCTGGTGGGCGGTCACTGCATCGGCGTCGATCCTTACTACCTGACGCACAAGGCCGAGATGGTTGGCTACCACCCGCAGGTGATCCTGGCCGGCCGCCGCATCAACGACGGCATGGCCAAGTTCGTGGCCGAGAAAACTGTCAAGGAAATGATCGCCACCGGCTGCCATGTGAAGGGCGCGAAGGTGAACGTGCTGGGCCTGACGTTCAAGGAAAACTGCCCGGACCTGCGCAATTCCAAAGTGGCCGACGTGGTGGCTGAACTGCAATCCTACGGCCTGGACGTGCATGTATACGATCCAGTTGCCGATGCCGACGAGGCGATGCACGAATACGGCATCAAGCTGGAAAGCTGGGAGTCGCTGCCGCGCGCGGACGCCGTCGTGGCAACGGTATCGCACAAGGAACTGCTGGCGTTGTCGCTGACCGACCTGGCGTCGAAGCTGAACGATGGCGGCTGTTTCATCGACGTCAAGGCGCAGTTCCCGTTGTCCGGCCTGCGCGAAGCCGGTTACGCCGTCTGGCGATTGTAAGCGCTGGAAAACCTGGAGGCATGCGCGCTGTGAGCAAGTTCGAGGATGTGACGGAACACCTGCTCGGCCGGCAATATCGCTGGCTGGTGACAGGTGCCGCCGGTTTTATCGGCTCCAACCTGGTCGAAGCGCTGCTGAAACTCGGCCAGCGCGTGACGGGGCTGGACAATTTTTCCACCGGTCACCGGCATAACCTCGACCTGGTGCGCGAGGCCGTCGGTGCGCAGGCCTGGGCAGCGTTCCACTTCATCGAAGGCGATATCCGCAGTGCCGAAACGTGTGCGCATGCCTGCGAAGGCATCGATTTCGTGCTGCATGAAGCCGCACTGGGTTCGGTCACCCGCTCGCTCGAGGATCCACAGCGCACGCACGACGTCAATGTGACCGGTTTCGTGAACATGCTGGTGGCGGCGCGCGATGCCAGGGTCAGGCGCTTCGTCTATGCGGCTTCCAGCTCCACCTACGGCGATCACCCTGGCTTGCCGAAGGTGGAGGACACGATCGGCAAGCCCCTGTCGCCCTATGCCGTCACGAAATATGTCAACGAGCTGTATGCCGATGTATTCGCCCGCTGCTACGGCATCGAAGCGATCGGGCTGCGCTACTTCAACGTCTTCGGCCCGCGGCAGGACCCACAGGGCGCCTACGCCGCCGTGATCCCGCAATGGGTGGCGGCGATGATCGGCAACCGCCCGGTGTTCATCAATGGCGACGGCGAGACCAGCCGCGATTTCTGTTTTATCGACAACGTGGTGCAGGCCAACCTGCTTGCCGCGCTGGCCACCGCGCCCGGCGCGGCCAACACCGTGTACAACGTGGCGCTGAACGAGCGCACCAGTCTCAACGGGCTTTACCACATGATGCGTGACCTGCTGCAGGATCGTTTCCCGCACCTGCAGGGCGCAGCACCGCAATACCAGAACTTCAGGGCCGGCGATGTGCGCCATTCGCAGGCCGATATTACCCGGGCGCGTGAATTGCTGGGCTATGCGCCGACACATGATATTGCCGCCGGCCTCGGCGAAGCAATGGATTGGTATGTGCAGCACCTGGCGATCGCCAGCTGACAAGTGGTTCCACGTGCCGCATGCGACGGCACGGGAATAAAAACGAGTAGTCCGCCCTGGGGGGTCAAAATGTTGCGAATTTCCAACCACTACATATCCAAGGTAGTGTTCAGCCTGCTGTTCCTGGAAGTCCTGATCCTCATCGGCTCGTTCTATGCAGGAGCCGGCCTGCGCATCTTCGACGGCGACGAATTCATGTTGCCGAAGCTTGACCACTTCTTCATGTCGGCGTGCGTATTCGCGGCGGCGATCGTGTTCTCGATGAGCGCACTGGGCATGTACCAGGTCAAGGTCAGCGAAGGCCTGCGCAATCCGTTCTTCCTGCAACTGATGCCCTCGTTCGCGATGGGCTTCTGCATCCTCACGCTGATTTTCTACCTGGCCCCTGACCTGTACTTCGGCCGCGGCATCCTGGTGCTGGTGTTCTGCATCTCCGGCACCGGCATCGTGCTGGCGCGGATCGTATTCCTGAAGAGTTCGGAACTGTCGATCCTCGAGTCGCGCATCCTGTTCGTCGGCTGCGGCCAGCTGGCCAAGGAATGCGGCGAACTGGCCACGCGCGGCGGCAGCTATCACAAATACCATATCGCCGGTTACGTGTCGGTGCCGGGCGAGGAAGTCTCCGTGGCACGCGAGCGGCTGCTGGCGCTCGAGTCGGGCAAGTCGCTGGTGCAACTGGCGCAGCAGCACCGGGTCAGCGAAATCGTGGTGTCGGTGCAGAACCGGCGCGGTGGCACGTTCCCCATCAAGGAGCTGCTCGACTGCAAGCTGTATGGCATCAACGTGACCGATTCGACCACGTTCTTCGAACGCGAGACATGCCAGATCCGCGTCGATTCCGTGCAGCCGAGCTGGCTGGTGTTCGGCGGCGGCTTCGACCAGAGCTGGGTGCGCACGTTCATGAAGCGCAGCTTCGATGTGATTGCCAGCCTGCTGCTGCTGCTGGTGACGCTGCCGCTGATGCTGCTGACGGCGCTGGCGATCTACATCGAAGACCGCGCGCCGATCTTTTATTCGCAGGAACGGGTCGGCAAGGATGGCAACGTGTTCCGCGTGATGAAGTTCCGCAGCATGTTCACCAACGCCGAGCAGGGCGGCAAGCCGCAGTGGGCAGCCAAGAACGATCCGCGCGTTACCCGGGTCGGCAACATCATCCGCAAGCTGCGGATCGATGAGCTGCCACAGATCCTGAACGTGCTGAAAGGGGAGATGAGCTTTGTCGGCCCGCGGCCGGAGCGGCCGTACTTCGTCGAACAGCTGACCGAGCGCGTTCCTTACTACAACATGCGGCATAGCATCAAGCCAGGCATCACGGGCTGGGCGCAGGTGCGCTATGGCTATGGCGACTCGGTCGAGGATGCGGTGCAAAAACTGCAGTACGACCTCTATTATGTAAAAAATAACAGCCTGCTGCTCGATGTGCTGGTGCTGATCGATACGATCAAGGTCGTGATGTTCCGGGGAGGCCGCTGAGCGGCCGGCAGCACGGCCGCGCGAAGTCATGATGCCGGTCAATACCGCGTCCTTCAGTTACGCCAGTGCCGCACTGGCGTTTGCGCTGTTGTGCCTGCCATTACTGACCCGCTGGCGCGGCCGGCCGCATACGCGCCTGTTTGCCGTGGCGTGCGTCATCATGGTGCCATGGAGCGCGACGATGATCGGGCTGGCCTACGGTGCCATGCCGGTGATGGCAGCCGAGTTGACCGAACTGTTGCGCAATGCCGCCTGGACGGCAGTGCTGTTCGCGATGCTGGGCCAGTTGCGTCCGGCAGGTGGGGCGCGCCGCCGCAGCGGCATGCTGACCTTCGCCGTTGGCCTGTACCTGCTGCTGCTGGCCGTGGCATTGGCCGAGTCGGCGCTGCCGACCGGCCTGCGGTTCCAGGTGACCGTGATCGGCCACGTCGGCACCGCGGTGCTGGGGATGCTGCTGGTCGAGCAGTTGTACCGCAATACCGGCACGCAAGGGCGCTGGGCCATCAAGTTTGCCTGCCTGGGCCTGGGTGGCATCTTCGTGTATGACTTCTACATGTACAGCGACATGCTGCTGTTTCTCGAGCTGAACCGCGACCTGTGGTCCGCCCGCGGCGTTGTCAATGCGCTCACTGCGCCACTGCTGGTACTGTCACTGCTGCGCAGCGCGTCGTGGACCGGCCATTTCGCCGTATCGCGCCGCATGCTGTTCCACTCGGCGGCGCTGATCGGTTCCGCCTCCTACCTGCTGGCAATGAGTTCGGCGGCCTACTATCTGCGCTTCGTGGGCGGTAGCTGGGGAGCGCTGATGCAGCTGGTGTTCCTGTTCGGCGCATCGATGCTGCTGGTGGGGATCCTGTTTTCCGGCAGCTTCCGCGCCTGGCTGAGGGTTTTCATCAGCAAGCATTTCTATCGCTATAACTACGACTACCGCGAAGAGTGGCTGAGTTTTACGCGCACGCTGTCGCACCCCGGGCCGGGCCTGGGCGAGCGCACCATCCAGGCACTGGCTGCGCTTGTGGAAAGCCCGGGCGGTGCCTTGTGGATACGGCGCGGTGCACGTTGCGAGCCCGTCGCGCACTGGCATGCGGCGCCGGCCAAGGAGAGCGAGCCGGCCGACTCGCCATTCTGCCGCTTCATCGAAGAAAAACAATGGGTGGTGGACCTGGGGGATCAGGTGACCGGTGAGCCGGCGCTGCCGGCATGGCTGCGTGCTCTCCCGCGTGCCTGGCTGGTGGTGCCGCTGATGCTGCACGGCCGCCTGCTCGGCTTTACCGTGCTGCAGCGGCCCCGCAGTACCGTGACGCTGAACTGGGAGGTACTGGACTTGCTGAAGGTGGCCGGGACGCAGGCAGCCAGCTACCTGGCCCAGCAGGAGGCCGACAATGCGCTGATGCTGACGCGCCAGTTCGATTCGTTCAACCGGCTGTCGACCTTCATCGTGCACGACCTGAAAAACCTGGTGGCACAGCTCTCGTTGCTGACTGCCAACGCGGAAAAGCATCGCGACAATCCGGAATTCCAGCGCGACATGCAGGATACGGTAAGCTATTCCGTGCAAAAGATGAAACTGATGCTCCAGAAACTGAGCCGTACCGCCGCGCCCGAATATGCCCGGCCGCTGGCAGTGGACCAGTTGCTGGCGGGGGCCGTGGCGCTGAAGGCAGCGTTCGAGCCGAAACCGGCGCTGCACGTGAGCCAGCCCGGCCTGCGTGTGCTGGCCGATGCCGAGCGCCTGGAACGCGTTCTGGGCCACCTGATCCAGAATGCGATCGAGGCGACACCGCGCGATGGCCGCGTGTGGGTGCGCGTCGACGGCACGGCCGATGCCGTGACGATCGAAATCGGCGATACCGGCCACGGCATGAGCGACGAGTTCGTGCGCGAGCGCCTGTTCAAGCCGTTCGATTCGACCAAGTCCGCCGGCATGGGCATCGGCGCCTTCGAGAGCCGGGAATATATTCACGAGCTGGGCGGCCAGCTCGATGTGCGCAGCGCGTCGCAGCAAGGCACCACGTTTACCGTGACCCTGCCGCTGTACCGCGCGGATGCCATTGGCGCCGCCGCCTGAACCGGGCGCTGGAACAAGCCGGCAGTCAGAACAAGCAGGATAGACAGATAAGCAGAACAAGCAGAACAAGCAGAACAAGCAGCATGAGCAGAGATAACGCCGGAAGCCCGGCAAGAGGATTGTTGTGACGCAAACCAAACCGAAGTTGTTGATCATCGAGGACGATCCCGGCCTGCAGAAGCAGCTGCGCTGGAGCCTGGACGCCTACGATGTGGTGGTGGCGGGCGACCGTGAAGCGGCGCTGGCCCAGCTGCGCCGGCATGAACCGGCAGTGGTGACGATGGACCTGGGCCTGCCGCCCGATCCGGACGGCGCCACTGAAGGCCTGGCCACGCTGCAACAGATGCTGGCGCTGGCGCCGGACACGAAGGTGATCGTCCTCACCGGCAACCAGGACCGTGGGCATGCCGTGAAGGCGGTCGCGATGGGCGCCTATGATTTCCACCAGAAGCCGTGCGAGCCGGATTTGCTCAATCTCGTGATCCAGCGTGCGTTCGTGCTGCACGGGCTGCAGCACGAACACCGCCGGTTGCAGCAGGGCCAGGCCGATTCGCCATTGTCCGGCGTGATCAGCCGCGATCCCGGCATGCAGAAGGTGTGCCGCAATATCGAGAAGGTGGCCCCCAGTTCCGCCACCGTGATGGTGCTGGGCGAAAGCGGCACCGGCAAGGAAGTGCTGGCACGCGCGCTGCACCAGCTGTCGCCGCGCGCCAAGGAACG
>DASVVD010000994.1:0-1789 GCA_036386715.1 Pseudoduganella sp. | reverse complement strand
TCGCGGCTGACGGCCTGCGCACCGACCCGCACCTGTTCCGGCAGGTGACCGCTGGCGACCCGAGCGTGGTCGAGCTGTAGCTGCTGGGTGAATGCTGGTTCTTCCGCACTCTGCGTGCAATGGCGCTTTCATGCGGCGTGGATAACGCGCGCGCGGAGGAGGTCGAAACCGGCGCGGCCATACATGGTCCGTTTCAACATCTTAATGCGGTTGATCTGGCCTTCGGCCGGGCTCGTGGTCCAGGGCAATTCGAGTGCGGCCTGTATAGCCTCGGCGTCACGCTGCAGTTGGGCGGCGAAGTGGGCCAGCGACGTCCCCTCGGCTGCGGCCAGCACGTCCGTCAGGGTCTCGCTGGCGTCGCGGCGAAGCACGCGATGCAGCCGTTTTGCCACGGCGAGCGCTGCAGCCAAGTCGGGCTCCGCATCGAGCAGCCGAGTGACGAAGGTACGTTCCGCCTCGCCCAGCGTCGCGGCATCGGCCATCAGCAGATGCGCGATACGCCGGCGCGGCGGCAGCTGCCACACCGGCGCTGTAGCGGGATGTGGCTCCGTCGCGCGTCGTTGCCCGGCCCACCTGCGCACGGTGCCGGGTCGGCCGTTGAAGCCAAGAGCAACCAGCTCGCGCCAAAGCTGCGCGGCATTGCGGCACCCTTCTGCCCAGCGCCGATCGAGGAACGCCGCATGAGCAGCCAACTGGCCACCGCGCTTCGGCTTGCTCCAGAGCGCCGCATGACCGCGGCGTAGCCAGCCGCGCACCGTCTTGCGCTCGGCGCCGAGCAGCGCGGCGATGCGGCTCAGGGACACGCCGTCAGCCTGCAGGCGGGCGGCCTCTTCGTAGCGCGCCTGCCGACGCGCGAAGGCAGCCTGGCTCGTCCGCTGCGCCTGGGTCGGTGGGCGCGCTACGGGTGTATCGGGAGGCGGCACCGCATGGGCGGCGATGGGCGCGGCCTGCGTGTCAGCGGCGAGCAGCGCAGCACGGCGGAGCGCGCCACCATGCCGGTCGGCGAGCGCCTGCACGGCATCACCGAGATTGCGCAGCAGATGCCAGCGATCCGCGACCTGGACGGCATCGGGCGCGCCCTGGCGGGCACCGTCGGCATAGGCACCGGCGCGATCGCGTGCGATGACGGCCACGCCCGGATGCTGCCGCAGCCACGTCGCAAAGGTTTCGGCCTGACGATCGGGCAGCAGGTCCACCACGCGGTTACGCTCCAGGTCGACCAGGACCGTGCCGTAGCGATGGCCACGTCGCCAAGCCCAATCATCCACTGCCAGCACGCGCGGCGGCGGTGGTGATGGGGTAGCACGGTCTCCCTGGCGCACCAGCCGCAGCAAGGTATCCGGGCTGGTCGGCATCGCCAGCTTCTCCGCCAGGCGTGCGCCGGCTTGTCCGCCCAGCGCGAGGCTGACCTGCCGCTGCTGATCCCCCAACCGGCAGGTCCGGCGGGCCAAAGGCTGCGCGATTCCGGCCAGGCGCTCGGCGAAGGTCCGCCGTGGGCAAAGCGGGGTGGGACAACGGAACCGCCGCACCGTAACCCGCAGCGTCACCGGCTGCCCCTGGCAGGGCAGGTCACCAAGGGTGCGTTCGTACCGGCTGTGCATATGGGAAGAAGGCACATCGCAACCAGGACAAGCGGCCGATGCTTGGTCCAGGCTGGCGACGATGACGAGGTGATGGGACGACGGCAGGACATGCTGGACGAGCAGCCCTGCCGGAAGAACCGGCATGAGGTACGTGGACAAGAACCAATGCTTCGAGGGAAGTTCTGGCTCCTATGTGGTCATCCCGA
>DASVVD010000993.1:0-9081 GCA_036386715.1 Pseudoduganella sp. | reverse complement strand
GCTGTCGCGGATGACGATCGTCACCAGCGGCTCGGATGACATCATCGAGCAGATCACCAAGCACCTGAACCGCCTCATCGAGGTCGTCAAGGTGGTCGACCTGACCGAAGGCCAGCACATCGAGCGCGAGCTCATGCTGATCAAGGTGAGGGCAGTGGGCAAGGAGCGCGAGGAAATGAAGCGCACCGCCGACATCTTCCGCGGCCGCATCATCGATGTGACCGAGAAGACCTACACGATCGAACTGACCGGTGCCAAGACCAAGCTGGACGCCTTCATCGATGCGATCGACCGCACCTCGATCCTGGAAACCGTCCGCACGGGCGGTTCGGGCATCGGCCGGGGCGAGCGCATCCTGAAGATCTGATCCGCTTCGAGCGGCAGCAAGAACGCATTTAGTACGAACATCACGATTCACACAAAATACTTAGGAATGACCATGAAAGTTTTCTACGACAAAGACGCCGACATCTCCCTGATCAAGGGCAAAAACGTCGCCATCATCGGCTACGGCTCGCAGGGTCACGCCCACGCACAGAACCTGACCGAATCGGGCGTGAACGTCACCGTCGGCCTGCGCAAGGGCGGCGCTTCGTGGACCAAGGTCGAACAGGCCGGCATCAAGGTTGCCGAAGTGGACGAAGCGGTGAAAGCCGCCGATGTCGTCATGATCCTGCTGCCGGACGAGAACATCGCCCAGGTCTACAACGAAAACGTTGCGCCGAACATCAAGGAAGGCGCCGTGCTGGCCTTCGCCCACGGCTTCAACGTGCACTACGGCCAGGTCGTGCCGCGCGCCGACCTGGACGTGATCATGATCGCACCGAAGGCCCCGGGCCATACCGTGCGCAACACGTACAAACAGGGTGGCGGCGTGCCGCACCTGATCGCCGTGTACCAGGACAAGTCCGGCAACGCCCGTGACATCGCCCTGTCGTACGCTTCGGCCAATGGCGGCGGCAAGGCCGGCATCATCGAAACGAACTTCCGCGAAGAAACCGAAACCGACCTGTTCGGCGAACAGGCCGTGCTGTGCGGCGGCGCCGTGGAACTGATCAAGGCCGGCTTTGAAACGCTGACCGAAGCCGGCTACGCGCCGGAAATGGCCTACTTCGAGTGCCTGCACGAACTGAAGCTGATCGTCGACCTGATCTATGAAGGCGGCATCGCCAACATGAACTACTCGATCTCGAACAACGCCGAATACGGCGAGTACGTGACCGGCCCGCGGATCGTCACGTCCGAGACCAAGGATGCCATGCGCGCCGTGCTGAAGGACATCCAGACCGGCGAATACGCCAAGTCGTTCATCCTGGAAAACAAGGCCGGCGCCCCGACCCTGATCTCGCGCCGCCGCCTGACGGCCGAGCACCAGATCGAGGAAGTGGGCTCGAAACTGCGCGCGATGATGCCGTGGATCGCCGCCAACAAGATGGTCGACAAGTCGAAGAACTGATCGTTGTCGCTCCACGAAAAGCGGCCTTCGGGTCGCTTTTTTATTGCCGCGGCATTTGCAGGCCGAGGGGTCTGTCCCCGATAAGTGACGGCCCCGAGCGTGGTCGCAAACATTGCAAGGGGACTGACCCTGGTTTTTTGCGTGCGTTGATGTATGCCGGCACAAACCGGGGTCAGTCCCCTGGGAACGATAGCGGCGAGCGCTACGACCGTCACTTACCGGGGACAGACCCCAAGGTTGATTTACCCGCCAGCGCCGCGCTGCCGCTCCAGCGCGGCGAGCAGCGCATCGATGTAGGTGCGGCTGGCGCGCAGGGGCGTGCCGTCGCGCAGGCGCAGCATGGCGTCGCGGTTGCCCAGCGTGCGCAGTTCGGCCACGCGGTCCAGCCGCACGATGGCGGAGCGGTGCACACGGGCGAAGGCAGCCGGGTCCAGCGACTCCATGAGCCGGTGCAGCGGCACGCGCACCAGGTATTCGCGCCCCGCCGCGTGCAGCGTGGCATAGTCGCCCGCCGCATCGATCCATTCCACCTCCTGCGCATCGACGAACACCAGCCGGCTGCCGTAGCGCACCGTGAAACGGGACAGGTATCCGGCAGGCACGGCCGCCGGGACTGGCGGGGCCTGGTGCCGGAACGTCCATGCCTGCCGCGCCCGCGCCACCGCCTCGGCAAAGCGCTCGTCTTCCACCGGTTTCAGCAGGTAGTCGACGACATCGAGCGCGAACGCCTGCACGGCGAACTGCTCGTAGGCCGTCAGCAGCACGGCCAGCGGCCGCTCGGCCACGGGCAGCGCGGCGAGCACGTCGAGGCCGCGCATGCCGGGCATGTCCACGTCGAGGAAAACCAGGTCCGGCCGGGCATGGCGGATACCCGCCAGCGCGGCGGGGCCGTCGCCATGTTCGGCCACCACGTGGATATCGGCGCACAGGCGCAGCCGGGCCAGCACGCCGGCGCGCGCCAGTGGTTCGTCGTCGATGACGAGTGCCCGCATCATGCCGCGCGCACCCAGGACACGCCGGCGGCGGCATCGCGCCGCAGCGGCAATTCGATGGCGACCTCGAAGCAGCTGCCGGCCACGTGCTGCGCCGAGAACCGGTACGCGCTGCCATACAGCTTCGTCAGCCGCTCGGCCACGTTGCGGATGCCCACGCCCAGGGACTCGCCGCCGCCGGCCGCGATGCGCGCGTCGTTGACAAGCCGCAGGTGCAGCATGCCGTCGGCGGCCGAAATCGCCAGCGTCAACGCGCCGCCCGCCGCATCGGGGGCGATGCCATGGCGTACCGCGTTCTCGACCAGCGGCTGCAGCAGCAGGCACGGCACCTGCGCATCGAGCAGGCCGGGGCCGACATCGACCGCGATGCGCAGCCGGTCGCCCAGCCGCGCCTTCTCGATCTCCAGGTAGCTTTCGGTCAGCGCCAGTTCATCGGCCAGCGTGTGTTCATGGGCATGGTCGGTGGCCAGCGTGGCGCGCAGCAGCTCCGCCAGTTGCGCGATCATGCGGTTGGCATCGCGGTCGCGGCCCGTGGTCACGAGCGCCGACACCGCGTTGAGCGTATTGAACAGGAAGTGCGGCTGCAGCTGGAAGCGCAGCGCGCGCAGCTCGGCGTCGCGTGCCATCAGCAGCGCCTCGGCCGCGCGCGACTGTTCTCGGCCCAGCGCAGCGTTGTAGGCCACCACGGCATGCGTGGCGCAGAACGCGATCAGCGGCAGCCAGCAACCATCCAGGCCGGCGAACAGGTTCTCCCAGTCGTAGTGGTCGCGCAGTGCGAGGCGGATGCCCAGCGTCTGGCCCAGCAGGCTGTTTGCCACCGACATCGCATACGTGGCCGCCAGCAGTGCCAGGGCGGTGCCCCACCACGCCAGGCCGCGCCGCCACAGATGGCGCTGCAGCGCGGCGGTCGGCGCGATCCACGCCAGGTAGGTGCACAGGTACAGCGTGCGGAAGATCAGCGGCCGCTCATGGCCGAAGTCCGGCACCCCCATGATCGCGATGCACGCCGTGATCGGCAATGCCGCCAGCAGCGCGTGGCGGAAGGGCGGGTCGGCCAGGCGGGCGGTGTCGAAGGGGCGGGAAGACATCGGGCGATTGTAGCCGGAGACAACGTCAACCGATCGAATACACCATCGAGCTGATCTTCCAGCCGCCTTCCGTCTTCACCAGGTGCCACGATTCGGCGCCCCGGTTGCGGACCTTGCCGTCCTCGACGAACTCGAAATCGAAGTACACCGTGCCGATGCTGCCGTTGCTGTGGATGCGCACGTTATGAAAACGCTCCTCGACGGGCTGCTTGCTGTTGCCGACGGATTCGGTGAACTCCCGGTAGGTGGAGGGCCGCACGCGCGGCTGGCCGGGCTTCAGCCGGTTAACGTCGCTGGCCACGGTCAGCCAGCTGTTATCGGCAGGCAGGAACATCGCTTCGAGGGCCGCCCGGTCCTTGGCGACGATGGCGGCCTGGAAGGCCTTGACCAGCGTATCGATCTGCGCCACGGCCGCGGCATCGCCGCCCGCCGCTTCGGCCGGTTCGGCCGGGTCGGCATATGCGGCGGGCCAGCAGAAGGCGGACAGCAGCAGGGTGGCGGCCAGCAGGTTTTTCATTGCAGTGCTCCGATAAGGATTGGTCCCTGCAATGTACGGCGCCGGCCGGGCCGGCGACAGCCTTTTGCGGTGAAGCGACGGCCCGTTGCGCCGAACCGTGCACCGCTGCCGGCAATGTCAGCGTGCCGATCCCCGCAGCACTTCCGTCAGCACGCGCCCCTCGGCGCCCGCCGGCGCGCGCACCTTCAGGATGGCGGCCAGGGTCGGCGCAATGTCCACCACCTCGGCATACTGCGTGTAGTTGCCCGGTGCGATCCAGCGCTTGCCCATCATCATCAGCGGCACGCTGGTGTCGTAGCGGTAGGGCGTGCCGTGCGTGGCGCCGCTGGTGCCCGAGCCGAATGCCCAGTAGGCACGTGTGACGACGACCAGGTCGCCCGACTCGTGGCGATGCCAGCCGCGGCGCATCAGCAGGTCCTGCCGGGTGCCGCTGGCGCCGCTTTCCTCGAAGCGCGTGCGGCTGTAGACATCGGCGATGCCGGCCTGCGCCAGCAGCCACTTGCTGGCCGCCTGCTCGACATCGGCGCGTTTCAGTCCGGCCCTGTCGATCGCGCCCTGGTCGAAATAGATGTTCGGCAGCACGGCGTTCATGACCGATTTCGCGCCGTTGAACGTGGCCGCCAGGTGCTGCGCCAGGCCGGCCATCAGCTTCTTGCTGTCGACGCGGCCCGCGTCGATGCGCTGCTGCTGCGAGAACTCGGCGCTGTTGGCGAAGCCATGGTCGGCCGTCAGCACGATCATCCAGCCGTCGGCGCCGACGCGCTTGTCGAGGTAGGAGAAGAAGCCGGCCAGCATGCGGTCCAGCCGCTGCAGGTGGTCGTGCGACATCGCGCTCTCCGGACCGAAGCGGTGGTTCACGTAGTCGTGGCCGGAAAGGCTCACGCCCAGCAGGTCCGGCACGCCGGCCGGGTTGGCGCCCAGCGCCTCGCCCTCGATCGCGGCGCGGGCGAAGTCCAGTGTCAGCTCGTCGACCGGCGGGCCTTCCTTGAGCCGCTTGTAGTAGTCGGCATCCGGCTTGCCGCCTTCGCTGTAATAGGAGAAGTTGAACAGCGGGCCGGCCGCGTCGCCGGCGTAGGCGCTGTCGGCCAGCAGCGGCGTCCATTTCTGCCCGTAGTAACGGTCTTGCGGCTTGCCGGCCTGGTAGCGCTGCACCCATTGCGGATGCTGCTGCATGTACCAGGTGCTGCTGGCGAAGTTGCCGCTGCCTTCCATGTACATGTAGGCGGTGCCGCCTTTGCCGGCCAGCAGGATCGCGCCGCGGTCCTTGCCGGAAACGGCGATGACCCTGGCGCGGTTGCCGGTGGCGTAGCGCAGCTGGTCGCCCAGCGTGTCCACGCGCAGCCGGGCCGGCGAGGTGCCGTCGCTCGGCTCGGTTTCCTCGCCGATGTAGTGGTGGGCGCGGTCCTCGGTGCAGTAGACCTGCTGGCCGGTGGCGCGGTCGATCCAGTTGTTGGCCACGATGCCGTGCTGGTTCGGGTAGGCGCCGGTAAGGATCGCGGCATGGCCGACGGCGGTCACGGTGGTGCCGTGTGCCTGGTGGGCATCGGTGAACCAGGCGCCGCCCTCGAGCAGGCGGCGCAGGCCACCCTGGCCGAACTGGTCGTGGTAGCGCACCACCTGCTCCTGCGGCAGGCCGTCGACGGCCATCACCACGACGAGCTTCGGGGCGGATGAGGGGGCGGGGGCGGGCGCCGCCGGCGCGGCAGCGGCATGCAGTGGAATCGACAGGGCAAGCGGCAGCAGGATCGCGGTTTTCATGGTCTGGAAATGGAACGGTCAGCATTCAATGATGACAGATTAACGTGTCCTGCGGATGACATGTCGCTGTTACAAACGTTCACCAAGTGTTCCCGGTTGCCCCTACCGTATCGGTTAAAGTGCGCTCACCATTTCAACCGTCATTCGAACAAGGAGAGGCACATGACCCTCATGAAAACCGCACTCGCCGCCGCACTGGTGCTGGCCGCCGCGCAGGCAGGCGCCCAAGCGCAGGTCCCGACCACCGGCACCACCGTCATCATTCCCGCATACAGCGAAGTGAAGGCGCCGAACGACCAGGCCACGGCCACGATGGCGATCGAGGAACAGGACAGGGACAAGGCGGCCGCCGCCTCGCGCGTCAACCAGAAGATGAAGCAGGGGCTCGATATCCTCAAGCGCGAAGACCCGCAGGCCAGCCTGAAGACGATGAACTACTACACCTATCCGGTGTACCCGGAAGACCGCCCGGTGCAGCCGATGGCGGCGAACAAGCCACGGGTGCCCACCGCGTGGCGCGTCGGCCATTACGTGGAAGTGAAGACGACCAACCTGGCCGCGCTGCCGAAAACCGTGGCCGCCGCGCAGAAGGTGCTCACGCTGAACGGCATCCAGTTCGGCCTGACGCCGGCCGCCGCGAAGAAGCTGGACGACCAGCGCATCGCCGCCACGTACAGGAACCTGAACGAGCGCATCGCCTCGGTGGCCACGGCGATGGGCCGGCCGGTGTCGGATGCGACGCTCGATACGGTGGACTTCGAAGGCTCGGGCAATTATGCCGACCGCGAAGGCGCGCCGGCACCGATGATGATGGCAATGCGCAAGAGCGCCGATACGGCCGAGGTGGCCGAGCCGTCGTTCGAGCCGGGCGAAACCACGCTGCCGATGCGCCTGGTGGGCAAGGTGCGCTTCCGCTGAGTCGGAATGACCCCGCGCGCGCCTGCGCGCGAGCCACCTGAACTGCGTGCTCCTCTATAATAGGGATCACCCGGCCGGCATGGAGTCCGGCCGGAACACAACAATAATCAGCAGTCAGGTAATCATTGGCTCAACTCAGTGGCTAAATCAATGGCTAAATTTTCCCGTCGCCGGCCCAAGAACGGCAGCGCTCCCCTCGGCAAGGCGCCGCGCCGCGGCCCGTTCAGCAGGTTTGCCCGCAAGGCCGGCGATACCCGGCCCCGCCGCGGCATCTACCTGCTGCCGAACGCGTTCACCACCGGTGCGCTGTTCTGCGGCTTCTATGCGATCGTGATGGCGATGAACCAGCGCTTCGAGCATGCGGCCTGGGCCATCTTCGTGGCGATGCTGCTCGACGGGCTCGATGGCCGCGTTGCCCGCCTCACCAATACCCAGAGCGAATTCGGCGCCCAGTACGACAGCCTGTCCGACATGGTGTCGTTCGGTGCCGCGCCGGCGCTGGTGATCTATGAATGGTCGCTGCGCGGCCTGGGCAAGCTGGGCTGGATCGCCGCGTTTGTCTACTGCGCCGGCGCCGCGCTGCGCCTGGCCCGCTTCAACACCAATATCGCCGTGGTCGACAAGCGCTATTTCCAGGGCATGCCCAGCCCGGCGGCGGCGGCGCTGATCGCCGGCTTCATCCTGCTGATGGTCGACCAGGGCGAGGTCGGGGTGCGCTACGCGTGGGTATCGTGGGCGCTGGCGCTGTTCGCCGGGCTGACCATGGTCACCAACGTGCCGTACTACAGCTTCAAGGATGTCAATTTCAAGAAGTCGGTGCCGTTCATCACGGTGTTCCTGATCGCGCTGGCCTTCGCGCTGGTGTCGATCGACCCGCCGAAGGTGATGTTCCCGATCTTCCTGCTGTACGGCCTGTCCGGCTACGTGGTGTTTGCCGTGCGGCTGGCGAAAGGCAAGCCTGTGTCGATCGTGCAGACCGACGAGGAAATCGACGAAAGCGAACGCCGCTGACCCGATCGGCGGCCCATCAAGGAGCAGCTCCATGAACGACCGCCTGATCATTTTCGATACCACGCTGCGCGACGGCGAGCAGTCGCCGGGCGCATCGATGACGAAGGAAGAAAAAATCCGCATCGCGCGCCAGCTTGAAAAGCTGCGCGTGGACGTCATCGAGGCCGGCTTCGCGGCCGCCTCGCCGGGGGACTTCGAGGCCATCCGCGCCATCGCCGCCACCATCAGGGATTCCACCGTCTGTTCGCTGGCGCGTGCCAACGACAAGGACATCGCCCGCGCCGCCGAGGCGCTCGAGCCGGCAGAGCGCAAGCGCATCCATACCTTCATCGCCACCTCGCCGCTGCACATGAAGGTCAAGCTGCGGATGGAACCCGAGCAGGTGCTCGAACAGGCCACGCAGGCGATCCGGTTTGCCCGCCGGTTTACCGACGACATCGAATTCTCGCCCGAGGACGGCAGCCGCTCCGAGGAGGATTTCCTGTGCCGCGTGCTGGAAACCGTGATCGCCGAGGGCGCCACCACGATAAATTTCCCCGATACCGTGGGCTACGCCGTGCCGGAAATGTTCGGCGAAACCGTGCGCCGGCTGCGCGAGCGCATCCCCAACTCGGACAAGGCCATCTGGTCGGTGCACTGCCATAACGACCTGGGCCTGGCCGTGGCCAATTCGCTGGCCGGCGTGATGATCGGCGGCGCCCGGCAGATCGAGTGCACCATCAACGGCCTGGGGGAACGGGCCGGCAATACGGCGCTCGAAGAAGTGGTGATGGCGCTGCGCACCCGCGGCGGCTACTACAACCTCGACTGCGGCATCGACGCGACGCAGATCGTGCCGGCGTCGAAAATGGTGTCGCAGATTACCGGCTTCGCAGTGCAGCCGAACAAGGCGGTGGTCGGCGCCAACGCCTTCGCCCATGCTTCCGGCATTCACCAGGACGGCATCCTGAAGGCGCGGGAAACCTACGAGATCATGCGCGCCGAGGATGTGGGCTGGACGGCCAACAAGATCGTGCTCGGCAAGCTTTCCGGCCGCAATGCCTTCAAGGCGCGGCTGCAGGAGCTGGGCATCGAGCTCGAATCGGAAGGCGAGATCAACGCCGCCTTTGCCCGCTTCAAGGACCTGGCGGACCGCAAGAGCGAGATCTTCGACGAGGACATCCTGGCGCTGGTGAGCGACGAGGCCGTGTCCCAGGAGCAGGAAACCTACCGGCTTGTCTCCTTGCGGCAACACAGCGAAACCGGCGAGCGGCCGCACGCGGAGGTGGTTTTTGCCGCCGAAGGCAAGGAGGTGCGGGGAGCGTCCGACGGCAATGGACCGGTCGATGCTTCGCTCAAGGC
>DASVVD010000992.1:0-10413 GCA_036386715.1 Pseudoduganella sp. | reverse complement strand
GGCGCTCGGCGGCAGCGGCAGTTTCCCCCAGGTCGCGCCTGGCGCCGAGGGCGGGCGCGAGCGCTTCGACGAACTCTATCTGCTGGCGCCGGTCGGCGTGTTCCTGCTCGAAGCCGATACGACCATCCTGCAGGCCAACCTGGTCGGCGCCGATCTGCTGGACATCGACCGTGCCGCTGCCGCGCAGGAGCGCTTTCGCGGCTATGTAGCGCCGCGCTTCCTGGCCGATTT
Organism: Pseudoduganella sp.; assembly: GCA_036386715.1. Lineage (GTDB taxonomy): Bacteria > Pseudomonadota > Gammaproteobacteria > Burkholderiales > Burkholderiaceae_D > Rugamonas. The sequence goes on along the minus strand of DASVVD010000992.1, from coordinate 10,182 downwards.
CGATGCCTTCGTCAGCCGCGCCGTAACCAGCCGCGAGCCGGTGCGCTGCGGCCTGCAATTGCAGCGCAGCCGCGGCGAGCGCGGCGTGCCCGTCACGCTGCTGGGCTGCGCGGCGGGCGGCGCATTGCGGCTGACGGTGGAGCCGGCCGAGGGACGCCTGGCCCTGCTGGAAAAAAGCGAAGAGCGCTTCCGCCGCATCGTGCAGACCGCGCGCGAAGGCATCTGGGAGTTCGATGCCGAAGCCCGCACCGGCTTTGTCAATCCGCGCATGGCCGAGCTGCTCGGCTACACGGTCGAGGAAATGGCGGGCCGGCCGCTGGTGTCGTTCCTCGACGCGGAAGGGCGCTCCGTGCTCGAACTGAACATTGCCCGCCAGCAGGAGGGCATGCCCGGGCGACACGAGTTCAAGTTCATCCGCAAGGATGGCGCCGCGCTGTGGGTCCACCTGGCGGCCAATCCACTGTTCGATGCCGCCGGCGCCTTCCTCGGCGCGCTGGCGCTGGCATCGGACATTACCGAACACCGCGAATCGGCGGAGCTTGCCTGGCAGCAGGCCAACTTCGATGCGCTGACAGGGCTGCCGAACCGCAACATGTTCCAGGAGCGGTTGCGCCACGAAATGAAAAAGGCGCGCCGCGAGCGCGCCATCCTGGCGCTGCTGTTCATCGACCTCGACCAGTTCAAGCAGATCAACGACCGCTTCGGCCACCAGCAGGGCGACTCGGTGCTGGTGCAGGCCGCGGCCCGGCTGGGCGCCTGCATGCGCGCGACCGACACGCTGGCCCGCATCGGCGGCGATGAGTTCGTGGCGATCCTGCCGGGCCTGACGCACGTGCAGGATGCCGAGCGCGTGGCGCAGCACATCATCACGGTGCTGAACCAGCCGTTCGAACTGGCCGGCAACGGGCAGGGGCTGATCTCCGGCAGCATCGGCATCGCACTGTACCCGTCGGACGCGGCCGATGCCGAGGAACTGCTGCGCCATGCCGACCAGGCGATGTATGCGGCCAAGAATGGCGGCCGCAACCGTTATACCTACTTCACCGAGGACATGCAGTCGGCCGCCCAGCAGCGTGCCAGGCTGGCCGCCGACCTGCGCCGCGCCGCCGACGGGCAGGAATTCGAGCTGCATTACCAGCCGATCGTGAACCTGAAGACGGGTGTCGTCGCGCGCGCCGAGGCCCTGCTGCGCTGGCGGCACCCGGAGCGGGGCATGCTCAATCCGGCCGACTTCATCGCTGGCGCGGAATCGTCCGGCGTGCTGCTCGACATCGGCGACCGCGCATTTCGCCAGGCCGCCGACCAGGTGCTGGCATGGCAAGGTGCGCTGGGCCGGCCATTCCAGGTCAGCATCAACCTGTCGTCGGCGCAGTTGCGCGACGACGCGCATGGCTGGCTGAGCTATGTGGAAAGCCTGCAGCTTCCGGCGAAAAGCCTGGTGGTCGATGTGTCGGAAGATTTATTGAGCGAACCGGCCGGCCATGTGTTCGAACGGCTGGCCCGGCTGCATGCGATGGGCATGCAGGTTGCGCTGGACGATTTTGGCACCGGCCATTCGGCGCTGGCGCAACTGCAGCGCTTCGATATCGATTTCCTGAAGATCGACCGCAGCTTCGTGACCGGCCTGACCGGCAACTCCGGCGACCTGGCGCTGTGCGAGGCGATGATCCTGCTGGCCCACAAGCTGGGGCTGGAAGTGGTGGCGGAAGGCGTGGAGACGCAGGCGCAGCTGGCGCTGCTGAAGGCGGCCGGCTGTGATCATGCGCAAGGCTATGTGTTTGCGCGGCCGGTCCCCGCGGCGGAACTGCTGGCACTGGCGCAGCGGGGCACGCTGGAGGCAGGCTGAGGTGGATCTGGCGCCTGCCATCGGATCATGCAGGCGCCGGCGGCACGGCCGACGAGGCGTTACTGCCGCAAGCTGAGCAGTGAAACCACCCGATCCCGGTTGATGCCCACGAGGGCCGACGTGAGCGCCTGCAGCGACTGGTAGCCCGATTCGCCGGCAATCGTGGCAAAACGGGTGGCCAGGTCTTCCACGCCGGCCGTTTCAAGCTGGGGCATGGCGCTTTGCGCGCGCTGGGTGGCGACATTGAGTTCCTGGCGCACTTTCGACAGTGCCGCTTCCACGTGCGACAGGGCGCCCATCACTTTCTGCAGCGTCTCGCGCATCGATTCGATGTCCTCGAGGCCCCAGTTCTCCGGCATGACCGCGGGCGGCTCCGCCTCGGCCCGCAGGCGGCTCAGCTGGCCGGTGGGAAAGCGCACGCCGCTGCCCTGCACGGCGATCGAGTCGCGCACCGCCGGCCAGTTGCCTTCGGCCGTCGAAAACACCAGTTCGCCATCTTCGTTGGCCGACACGCGCACGCCGGCCGGCGCCAGCGCGCCATCGAAACGGGCAACGATTTCCTCGTCCGACAGCCCGGGCGAGAGGTGCACCGAGCGCAGCCCCTGCACGCCGCCGCCGACCGAGATGGCCAGCGTTTCGCGCGCGCCGCTGCGCAGGTTGGCCAGCGACATGCCGCGCACGGTGAAACGCTGGCTCGACGGTTCGGCAGTGCTGAACTTGAGCCGCGCATCGAGCGAACCGCCGGAGGCCTCGCGGCGCGTGCGCCATGTGTCGGTGAACTGGCGTACCTGTTGCTCGAGCTGGCCGTCGCGCATCTGGCGCGCGGCCAGCTTGGTGGCGATGTCCGTCTTCAGCGTGCGCAGTTGCGCAGCGCTCTGTTCAAGGAAATCCACCGCCTGCTGGGCGCTGGAAATATCGTTCTGCAGGGGCTGATCCCAGTTGCTCAGCCCGCGCCGCAGTGGCGCGGCGCCGGCCGGAGGCGCTGCTGACGCCCCCGGCGCCGGCCCATTGGCCGACGTGCTTCCCTGGGCAGCGCCTGCCAGGCCGGCCTGGTCCAGCCCGGTCGCCGGAGCCGACGAATCCTTGCTGATACCGGCACTGCTGGAGCGCTGTATGATTTGCATTGCAATGATGGGGCTGTTTAGGACCCGTGAAAAATTAAACTGCGGAAGCAAGCTGCTGACAAAATTTCAAAAACCTGACGCGCTACCTGCCGATTTGCCGGCGTGCCTGCCGGCGTGCTTGCAAACATTTGCCAACACCATGCCGGCGCCGCAACACGAGCAGGCGCCGGTCCATTAGAGCACATCGAACAGCGACAGGGCGCTGATCTTGGAATAGGACTGGTACGTGGCTTGCAGGGCCATATTGTAGCCCGCCAGCTCCGTGGACGCGACACCGTAGTCGAGCTGCCCCAGTTCGGTCATCGCGGTCTTGTTCGACAGGCTCACATTGGCGTGGTTGCTGTCCAGCGTGGCCAGCACGTTCTGGGCACCACCCAGCTTGGCCACCTTGCCGGCCAGGCTGTCCTGGGTCGATTGCACCAGCGCCATCGTATCGCCCAGCAGCGTTTTCATCGGCGCGGCCGAGGAATCGGTGGTGGTGTTCTTCAGCGCGTCGATCGCCTCGGTCATCTTGTTCAGCAGGCCGTCGAGGCCGCTGAGGTTGACGTTGACCGTCTGCGTGATGCCGTTGCCGACCACCACCTTCTGTTCGCCGGTATTGCCGGCGTAGCTGTATGCCGTGCCGTCGAACGCCAGCGGCGCCGTATCGGTCTGGGTGCCGGAGAACAGGTACTTGCCTTCCTGGTCGCGGGTATTGGCCGTGTAGGCCAGGCTGTCGCGCAAGGCCACCAGGCTGTCCACCATCGACTTCAGGTCGTCCGGCGTATTGCTGCCGTCGGCGGCCCAGACGAGCAGGTCGTGCGCCTCGGTCAGGTCGCCCACCATGCCGGAAACATAGCTCTCGTTCTTCGTGAGGCGGATCTGCACCGCGCCGATATTCTCGCGGTACTGGTCGATGATGGCCTCCTCGCGTGTCAGGCGCGACAGCCGCACGCTGGTGATCGGGTCGTCGGACGGGACCATCACGCGCTTGCCGGACGCCATCTGCTGGCTCAGGCGGGAGACCGCGGTCTGGTTCAGCTCGAGCGAGCGGTTCAGGGTGGCGTGGAACTGGGTGGTGGCGATGCGCATGGCGACTCCTTTAGCCGAACATGGCCAGCGTGGAGTCGAACAGCGTGTTCGCCACCGCGATGACCTTCATGTTGGCCTGGTACATATTCTGGAACTCGACGAGGTTCATGGCTTCCTCGTCCCGGTTGACGCCCGACGTGGCGGCCCAGTCGTCTTCCGCCTGGTAGCGGATCGTGGTGGCGGTATTGAGCAGCGATTTGTTCTGCTGGCTGTCGATGCCCAGCTTGCCCACCAGCTGGGTGTCGGCATCGCCGATGATCACGCTGCCCACCGAGGGCAACGTGATGGCCTGGCTCTTGATATCGACCAGCAGCTGCAGGTTGCCCGAATCGCCCGGCGTACCGTCCGACGACAGCGCCAGGGCGCCGGAGTCGTAGCCGGCGGTCACGGACAGGATGCCGCCACCACCGCCGCCGGTCAGCTGGAACATCGGCCCGCCGGCGTTGCCGGCGCTGTCCTTGCCGGCCGCCAGCTGGGTGTTGATCTTGGTGGCCAGCTGGGTGGCCATCGACACGATCGAGTCCTGCAGCGGCTTCAGGGTATTCTTTTCAAACGAGGCCAGGCCACCGATCTGGCCGCCCATCCTGGTGTCGTCCACCGCATACACGGAGCGGGCGAAGGTCACCTGCATCTGCGGCGTGCCGCCGGTGCTGTCGATGCCGATCGAGGCCGCGACATTGCCGGCCACCAGGGGCTGGCCCGATTTCAGCGATATCGCGCGGCTGCCGTCTGGCTGTTCCAGCACCTCGATCGCCGTCAGCTGCGACAGGCTGTCGATCGCCATGTCGCGCTCGTCGATCAGCCCCGATACATTGGTGCCGGTGGCACCGGCCGCCACGATGCGCTGGTTCAGCGAAGCGATGTTCTGCGTCAGCGTGTTGAACTTGGGCAAGATCGCATCGCGCTGCTGCAGCACAGAAAGCTGCTGGTTGCGCGTGACCTGGTAGATGCTGTTGAAGCTTTCCGCCAGGGCGCCGGCCTGCGCCACCACCTGGCCGCGCAGCGGCGCCGACGTGGGCTCTTCGCCCACGGCGTTCAGCGCCTTGAAGAAATTGTCCACGCCATATGACAGGCTCGACTTGTCGTCACCCATCACCTGCTCCAGCTGGCTCAGGTAAGGCTGCTGCTGCGAGTAGCGGCCCAGTTCGGAGTTGGCACGCCACATCTGCTGCGTCTTGTACGAATCGGCGAAGCGCAGCAGCGCGCTGACTTCCACGCCATTGCCGGCCAGTTTCGTGCCGACGCCGGGCGTCATGGCGGCCAGCAGCACGCCCTGCCGCGTATAGCCCGCGGTCTGCAGGTTGGCAACGTTCTGGCTGGTGGCGTTCAGCGCGGCTTGGGCGGCGATGGCGCCGGACAATGCGTTGTTGATGATAGGCATGGACGGGTCCGGTGAAGTGCGTCCGCCAGGGCAACCCTGGCGGACATTTATATTCTCTTAACTCTACAAGGCGACGACAAGCCGCCGGATATTAAGTCTTTGAGGAAATATTTTGCGCTGCGGCATTATCTGCGGCGGCGACAGGGACGGGAGTCGCCATCGGATGGGCTGGCGGTGCCGCCGGCGCGGGCAGCAACTGGCGCAGGATCGCATCGGCGACCCCGAAGGCGCGCTGGTGCGCCATCTGGTCGGCCACCAGGTTGTCGGCCATGTCCAGCATGTCGCTGTTGACCGAGTCCTTGTAGATGCTGTCGTCGCCGGACAGTTCCTTGGTGGAGCTGCGCATCTGCTTGAGCATGTGGCCGATGAAGAAGCTTTCGAACTTGACGGCGGCTTCGCTGGCTTTCTTGTGATACGCGGCGGCGGCGGGATCGGTCTCGGCCGCCGCGGCCACCTTCGGCAGCGCGGCGCTGGCCTCGTGCAGGCCCAGGGCACCACCGGCAGGCGCGGCGCCGGGGGCGGGGGAAACGAGCCGGGATTCCATCAGATCACCACCAGTTCGCCTTCAATCGCGCCGGCCTGGTCGAGCGCCTGCAGGATCGCCATGATGTCGTCCGGCGTCGCGCCCAGGCTGTTGACCACGTCGATGATCGCCTGCAGCTTGGCGCCGGCCGGCCATTTGAACATCTGGCGGCCGCCCTGGTCCACCGACACGTTGGACTGCGGCGTGACGGCGGTCTGGCCACCGGCAAACGCATTCGGCTGGCTGACCTTCGAGTCTTCCGAGATCACCACTTTCAGCGAACCGTGCGTGACGGCGGCCGCCTTCACGCGCAAGCCGTCGGCGATGACCACGGTGCCGGTGCGCGAGTTGAACACCACTTTCGGGTTTTCCTGGCCGGCCTCGATCGCCAGGCCTTCCAGCTTGGCCATGAAGGCCACGCGCTGGGTCGGGTTTTCCGGCGCCACCACGGCCACGCTGGTGGCGTCGTCGGTGCTGGCGATGTTGCCGAACTTCTTGTTGATCGAATCGACGATATTGGTCGACGTCTCGAAACTGGGGCGCTTCAGCGACAGGCGCACCGTGCTGCTGGTCGAGAAATCGCTGGCGATTTCCCGCTCGATCATCGCGCCGTTCGGAATCCGGCCGGCGGTCGGGGTATTGACGGTGACCGACGAACCGCTCTTGCCGGCGGCAGCCAGGCCACCTACCACCACGTTGCCCTGCGCCAGCGCATAGACTTCGTTGTCGGCCGCGCGCAGCGGCGTGAGCAGCAGGGCGCCGCCGCGCAGCGACTTGGCATCGCCGAGCGAGGAGACGGTGATGTCGATCGGCTGGCCGCGCCGGTAGCCGGGCGGGAACACGGCCGATACCATCACGGCGGCCACGTTCTTGCTCTTGGCATCGGCGCCGTCCGGCATCTTCACGCCGAACTGCTTGAGCATGTTGACCACGGACTGGCTGGCGAATTTCACCTGGGTCGAGTCGCCGCTGCCGTTCAGGCCCACCACGAGGCCGTAGCCGACCAGCGGGTTTTCCCGCACGCCTTCGATCGAAACGAGGTTGCGCAGCGGCTGGGCGGCGTGCGCCGGCAGCGCGGCCAGCAGCAATGTGACGGGCAGCAGCGCGGCGGCAAGCAGGGCGGGGAAGGATTTTTTCATGGTCGCGTCAGAACGGCATCAGGGGGCCAAGGAAGAAGCGCTGCAGCCAGCCCGGCGTGTTGGTATCGGCCAGCGTGCCCTGCGCCGAGTAGGCGATGCGGGCGTTGGCGATGCGTTGCGACGACACCTGGTTGTTGGCATCGATGTCGGCCGCGCGCAGGTAGCCGCGCAGGCGCAGGAATTCCTCGCCCTGGTTCAGCGTCACGCCCTTTTCGCCGGCCACCTTCAGCAGGCCGTTCGGCATCACTTCCTGGACGATGACGGTGATCGCGCCGGTCAGCGCGTTCTGCTGCGTGGCGGTGGCGTCGCCCTGGAACGAGTGGCCGGCCGACAGGTCCACGCCCGCCTTGCCGAACGTCTTGCCCAGCAGGTTCGGCGCCGCGACGGAAATCCCGGAATCCTTGCCCAGCTTGGTGCCGGCGCTCTTCGAGGCCTGCGTGGTTTCCTGCAGGATCACGGTGACCACGTCGCCGACGCGGAAGGCGCGGCTGTCCGACGTCAGCGACAGGCCGGAGTCGCCGGCAAACACGCCGCCCGACGTGCCGCGCGGGGCGGCCGAACGCACCACCTGCGGCGGTTCGTCGAACGGACCGGGACGCACGGCGGGCGGGGCCAGGGAAGAAGCGCAACCGGCCAGCAGCATCGCGGCCATTGCGCACAGTTGCGCTTTGATCATCGGTTTGAAACCCTTGATAGTGGGGAGGCGAATCAGCGTGCGGCCTGGGCCAGGTACTGCAGCATGTTGTCGGCGGCCGACAGCACTTTCGTGTTCATCTCGTAGGTGCGCTGGGCCGCGATCATGTCGACCATTTCCTCGACCACCTGCACGTTGGACGCTTCCAGCGCGCCCTGCTTGATCTTGCCGAACTGGGCGTCGCCCGCGCGGCCTTCGGTCGCCGCGCCGGAAGAGGCGGTTTCCTGGAACAGGTTCTCGCCCAGCGCCTGCAGGCCGGCCGGGTTGATGAACGAGGTCAGCGTCAGCTGGCCCAGTTCGGTGGGCGTGGTGTTGCCGGGGATCGTGGCCGTCACGGTGCCGTTCTCGCCGATCGTGATCGACGTGGCGTTGTCCGGCACGGTAATCTGCGGGATCAGCGGCAGGCCCGCCGCGTTGACCAGCACGCCGTTGGCGTCCAGGCCCAGCTGGCCGGCGCGGGTATAGCCGGATTCGCCGTTCGGGCGGCGCACCTGCAGGAAGCCGTTGCCGACCACGGCCACGTCGTACTGGTTGCTGGTGATCTGGGTGCTGCCGGTGGTGAACACCTTCTGGGTGCCGACCATGTGGGTACCGTTACCCAGCTGCACGCCGGTCGGCGACAGGGTGTTGTTGTCGGCGCGCTGCGCGCCCGGCTGGCCTTCGACCGAATAGAACAGGTCTTCGAAGACCACGCGGTCTTTCTTGAAACCCACGGTGTTGGCATTCGCCAGGTTGTTGGCGATGGCCTGCAGCTTGGCATCCTGCGCCTGCACGCCGGTCTTGCTGATCCACATTGCTGGATTCATACGATACTCCTGGAGATGTTCTGTGAGCTGGGAAACTTGAACCGGTTACGACAATCCGTACGGCAACTTTAATGCCAGCCGGAAAAATATGCCACACGATTGGGGCAAAGCGTTGCAACCCGGCCACGGCAAGGCCGAGACCGGGTTGATGTGTTGTTCAGGTGGTTATCAGTTGCCGCTGACCAGCCGGTTGCCGGCCTGGGTCATGTCATCGGCGGCCTTGAACAGTTTCATCTGCACTTCGAACGTGCGGTTCAGGCTCATCGTGGCAACCATTTCCTCGACGGCGGACACGTTCGAACCCTCCAGGTGGCCGGAGCGCAGCTGCACCGTGCCGTCGGTGGCCAGCGGCTGGCCGTCGCGCGAAACGATCAGGCCGGCTTCGTTCTTGGTCAGCTCGCTGCCTTCGGCTTTCACGAGCTTCAGCTTGTCGATGACCTGCATCTCGCCGCGGCCGCCAGGACTCTGCACCGACACGGTGCCGTCCTGGCCGATCTCGACCTTGCTGTGGATCGGCAGCGTGATCGGGCCGCCTTCGCCCAGCAGCGTCATGCCGTTCACGGTCATCGTGCCGTCCTGGTTCAGCGTGATGGCGCCGGCGCGGGTATAGGCCTCGCCGGTCGGGCCTTCGACGGCCAGGTAGCCGGCGCCGGAGACCGCCACGTCGAGGTCGCGGCCGGTCGGGCGCAGCGTGCCCTGCCTGGTCGAGATCGCGTTGGACTGCAACGTGGCCATGTGGCGGTCGTCGTAGCCGTAGCCGGGCGCCGCCTGGGCGGTCGCCAGCTCCAGGTTGGCCCGGAAGCCACCCGTGTCCATGTTGGCAAGGTTGTTGGCGTGTACCTGCTGGCCCCGCAAGGCCCGCTCGGCACCACTCATCGCGGTATAGATCAGTGCATCCATCGGTAGCCCCTGGCGTCCGGATTAAATTAAAGCGCCTGCATCAGCGATTGCAGCATCTGGTTCTCGGTCGTGATGACCTTTGAATTCGCCTGGTAGTTGCGCTGCGAACCCATCAGGTTGACCAGTTCCGCCGTGATGTCCACGTTCGAACCTTCCAGCGACGCCGTGGCAAGGCTGCCCGCCACGCTGGTGCCCGGGTTGTCCAGGCTGACCGTGCCGACGTCGCCGCTGGCGACCCAGCTGGTGTCGCTCGTCGGGATCAGCGCATCCTCGTTCGAGAACGTGGCCAGCTTGATCTGGCCGACGGCCTGCTGCTCGCCGTTCGAATACTTGGCGATCACCTTGCCGTCGCCGGCCAGTTCCACGCCGACGAACTGGCCGGTGGTGTAGCCATCCGCCACGTTGACCGAGGTGGTGGCCTCGCCGGCCTGGAACGTGGTGCCCACGTAGTCGAGCGTGACGTTCATCACCGCAGCCGGGGCCGGGTCATAGGCCAGGTCCAGCGTGGTCGGCGTGGTGGTCAGCTTGCCGTCCGCGTCGAAGGTCAGCTTGGTGTTCTCGCCGGCGGTCGGCTGCTTGCCGTCGACCAGCGTGTGCACGGTGATCTCGTTCTTGGTGTCGTCTTCGCGCACGAAGTACTGGCTGACCGTGTGGCTCTTGCCCTGGCTGTCGAAGGCCAGCGTCACCTTGGTCATGTT
>DASVVD010000991.1:0-3136 GCA_036386715.1 Pseudoduganella sp. | reverse complement strand
GCCATCGTTGCCGGGGTACTGTCGCCGCGCCGCAGGTTCAGGTCGGCAAGCCAGGATTGCGCCGAGGGATTGTCCTGCGCTGATGCCTTGATCAGCCAGCCGATACCCGCTGCCTCGTCCTTCGCCCCGCCTTCGCCGCGGGTCAGCATCGCTCCCAGCATGTACTGCGCGTTGGCGCGCCCCTGCGCGGCGGCCTGGCGATACAGCGCCAGGCTCTGCTCCAGGTCCTTGGGCATCACCTGGCCCATGTACAGGTACGAGGCAAGGTCATCCTGCGCCTCCGCATTGCCGGCCTGCGCGGCCGACCGGAGCAATGCCAGGCCTTGCGCCGGATCGTGATGCTCGGATTGCTCCTTGAGGTAATACCGCGCAAGGGCCAGCTGCGCCCTGGCTTCGCCCCGCTCCGCCGCTGCCGACACGGCCGCCACGTCGAATCGCTCCGGGCTGGTCGCGGGCGGCTGGCGGCGCGGGTCCGTCCTGCCACCCGTCAGCGTCCATATGTACTGGAGCCGCGCCCACGCCTCGACCGGCTTGCCATCCAGGCTTGCCGGCTCGAACCGGCACTTCGAGATGCCTTCCTGCGCGGCGATGTCCAGCAGGGGAAAACCGCTCGACTGCAGCAGCCGCGACGCCTTCACCACGCCGTCGGCACCGACCAGGAAGGACAGGGTCACCTTGCCCTGCTGCTCCTCACGCAACGAGGCGCGCGGCCAGACCGGCTTGTCGCAGGACGAGAAGTCCGCCAGGGCCCTGGTCGGCTCAGCCGCCCCGGCGGCCCCTGCGAATGCCAGCGCCGGCAGCGACAAGGCGGCAACGCGCAGCAGATGGAACGGCAACTGCATGAATTCTCCTGATGAACAGTTCAATGGCCGGCATGGCGCACCACCCGGTTGCGCCCGCCCGCCTTGGCCTGGTACAGCGCCTCGTCGGCGTGGGCGATCAGTTCGCGGGCGGCGGCTTCCGGTTCGCCGACGCTGACGCCCTTGTCGGCCATGCCCAGGCAGGCCACGCCGACCGATGCGGTGACCGACACCTTCTGCCCGCCCGGCAAGGCGATCGCCGGCCCGGCGATGGCGGCGCGGATGCGTTCGGCCACGAAGACGGCGCTGTCCAGCTCCGCGTCGATCAGCAGCACCACGAACTCCTCGCCGCCGAAGCGCGCCAGCGCGTCCGACAGGCGCAGCTCGCCCTTGATGCGGGTAGCCACCTCGCGCAGCACCTCGTCGCCGGTCTGGTGGCCCAGCGTGTCGTTGACGCGCTTGAAGTGGTCGATGTCGATGTACATGAACGACAGGGCGTAGCGCTGGCGGCGCGCCCGGCCGATTTCCTCCAGCAGGCGGCGGTCGAGGTAGCGGCGGTTGTACACGCCCGTGAGCGAGTCGGTCAGCCCGATGTATTTCAGCATCTCGTTACTGATCACGTTTTCCAGACAGATGGCGATGATCGATGCCATGTGCCTGACGAAATCGGTGCCCAGGCTCGGCGTGAAGCGGGCCGCATCGATGCTGCCCAGGTTCAGCGTGCCCATCACGCGCCGGTTGCGCAGCAGCGGCACGATGGCCACGCTGTTCAACGACTGCGGCTGCGCCGGCGGCCGGGGAAAGTGGCGCGCATCGCGCCCGGCGTCATACGCGCCGAGCAGCGGCTGCGGCGTGTCGCTGCCGGCATCGGCCACCAGTTCGAGCTGGCCGGTGCCGGCAACGAACAGCAGGTCGGGAAACGCGGCGAGGTCCACGCCCAGCCGTTCCATCACGGTGCGGATATCGTCGCCCTCGTCGACCAGCGACAACGTGACGCATTCCAGCCCGGCGATCACCGGCAGCGTGCGGAAGATGCTGCCCACCAGGTCGGGGAAACTGGTGGCGCCGACGATCTCCAGGTCGAACGCCTGGTGCCGCATCATGATGTCGTGGTTGCGCTCCGCCTGTTCCATCATCCATGCCATGCGGGCATGCAGCGCACGATTTTCCGCCGCCAGGTCCTGTTCCGTATCGGCCATCCGCTGCCCGCTCAAAATGCCAGCCCGGCGTGCACTTCCTGGCCCACGCGCACGGTTTCGCCGTCGCCTTCGAGCAGGATATTGTTCATGCCGAAGCAGATGCCGCCGTCCACCTCCGGCTTGGCGCGGTAGCCCTGCAGGATATCCATCGGGTCGGGGCCGAACTCGCCGGTGGCCTGGTCGATCGACGGCATGGGGCAGCGCGGACACGGCTTGACGGGTTTCAGCACCGCGCCGCCGGTGCGGAAGGTGTCGACATAATCCTCTTCGTAGGCTTCGATGCCGTCCACCACCAGGTTGGGGCGGAAGCGGTTCATCGGCAGCGCCGCGCGGCCGGCCCGTTCGAGGCGGCCGTTCAGGTCGCGCAGCGAACCGGCACCGATCACCAGGATCGGATAACCGTCCGAGAACAGCGTGGGCGCTTCCACGCCGCCCGTCCATTTCGGATTGGCGAGCCGCAGCGCGTCCGGGTGGAAGCGCACCAGGCGGCATGGCACGCCCAGGTAATTGCTGAACCAGGCGGCCGTCAACGCATCGCAGTCATAGGCTTGCAGGGTTTCGTCCCACACCTGGACGGTCAGCGTAGGCGCCGTTTCCGGGTCGGGCAGACCGAGCGGGATCTCCAGGCGCAGCATGCCCGGCGCGCGCAGCTCGAGCGTATCGCGGCGCAGCCGCGGCGTGACGAGCGCCATCTTCGGGTGCTCGCGCTGGGTGAGGCACATGCCGGATGCATCGACCACCATCCACTCCCGGTCGTAGATCTGTTCGGACATCAGGCCTGCGCTGGTCAGCGTGGCTGTTTGCAGGGCAATGCCGGCACAGGACTTGATCGGATAGAGGGTGATTTCGGACAGGATGGCCATGACGTGCCGCCGGAAGATTCTGATGGCGTGCAGTATGGCAGCAAAGGCGGCGGCAGTAAATTGCCTCCGGCTAGCTGCAACAGAGAGTCACAAAAACAAATCGCCGGCGAAGTGCCGGCGATTCGGGAAAGACCTGGTGCACCGGCAGCGCGCTGCCGGTGAACATGGCACGGATCAGCCTTCGGAGCTGCCTTCCGGCTTGGCCTTCGGCTTGCGCGACAGGCCGCTGCGCGAGGGGGTGCGCTGCTTCTTGACCGGCTGCGAGGCTTCGTCA
>DASVVD010000990.1:0-14270 GCA_036386715.1 Pseudoduganella sp. | reverse complement strand
AACGCATGCTCGAACGCATGCGCGCGTGGACCGAAATGACGCCCGAAGAACGCAAATCCGTGCGCGAAAGTTACGCGCGCGCCCAGCGTGCTGCCGGCGGCAAGAAGGCGGCCCAGTGGGAAGAATACCAGCAGCTCACCGACGAGGAAAAACGCAAGCTGGCAGGTGCCGGCGCGGTGAAGCAGCAGCAGGTGGCCAAGCCGCCGACACCGGCGCAGAGCCTGGCGAAGTCGCCACAGCCGGTCAAGCCGCATGTCCCGCCTTTCAATCCGCCGGCCATGGCCACGTCGCTGCCTGCACCCGTGGCACCGCCTGCCCCCGTGCCGGCGGCACCCGCGGCGCAGCCGGTGACGGAAATGGTCTATCCGCTCGAAGGCGCCGCCACGCCGGCCGTGATGATGCAGAACCAGTCGGCGGCAACGCCGGCAGTGCCCGCACCGGCGCCGGTGTATCCGCCCGCCGCTGCGTCGACTTCTGCGCCGGTGCCGGTGCCGGCGCCAGCGCCGGCTGCGGTCCCCGCACCGGTGCCGGCACCCTTGCCCGCCCCCGCTGCCGCCCCTGCCGCATCCAATGCAGGAAAATAGCGCGGCAGCCACCGTCGTGCCATCGGTCAGGCGGCGCCTGGTCTCGATGGCCTACGAACTGCTGCTCGCGTTTGCCGCGTTGTTCCTGCCTTTCCTGGTCTTTGAATTTGCCGTCAATGCCAGCCATGCCGGGATGGCCGAGCATGGCCGCCAGGCCCTTGCCTTCCTCGTGCTGGGTGCCTATTTCATCCATCAATGGAGCCGCAAGGGCCAGACGCTGGCGATGCAGACCTGGCGCCTGCGCCTGACGCTGGCCGACGGCACGCCGGTACCGCTGAAGCGTGCTGCGCTGCGCTATCTGCTGGCGTGGATGTGGGTACTGCCGGCGCTCGTGGCCAGCTGGGCGTTCGGCCTGGAACACTGGCATGCACTGGGCGCGATGGCCATCGGCATCGCGGCCTGGTCGCTGACGGCGTTGCTCGACCGCGACCGGCAATTCCTGCACGACCGCCTTGCCGGCACGCGGCTGGTACAACTGCCGAAGCCGGCGAAGAAGACGTCCGCCGCGCAGGCAGCCTGACCTTGCGGGCGGGCGCTGCCGTCCTCACTTGCAAGGAATGATCCCGGACCAGTCCCCTGCCGAACCGCTGTGCCCCCTGTGCGGCCGCCCGCTCGGCACGGTCAATATCGACCGGCACCACCTGGTGCCGAAGACGTTCAAGGGCCGCGCCCAGTTCCCCATCCACAAGATCTGCCACCGCAAGATCCATTCGGTTTTCACTGAAAAAGAGCTGTTCCGCACTTATCACACCTGGGACAAGCTGCGCGAGAACGACGATCTCCGCACGTTCATCGAATGGGTGGCGCGCAAGGCGCCGGAGTTCTACACGACCACGGCCACCGCAAACAGCAAGAAGCGGAAATAAAGGCAAAAAAACAGGGACGGACCCTGTTTTTCAAGAAATTTCCTGAAAAACAGGGTCCGTCCCTATTATTAGGGTCCGTCCCTATTATTACGTCTTTTTTGGCTGGTACTGCTTTGGGAAATTAAAACCGTTCGTAGCCCAGCAGGTAGCGCCACTGGCCAACCGGCAGGCTGCCCATCGACATGCGCCCCACCCGCAGCCGCTTGATCGACGTCGGCGTCAGCCCGACGGCGCGGCACATCCTGTCGATCTGTGTCGGCTTCGGGCCCTTGACGGCGAAGCGCAGCCGGCGCTCGTTCTGCCAGCTGACCTTGGTGGAGCCCTGGTTCAGCTGCGCCAGGCCGTTGTCGACGATGGCGCCGTCGACCTCGACGATCAGTTCCTGCTCGACCGAACCGGGTTCGTCGACCAGCTTGCGGATGATGCGGTAGTCCTGCGTGAACACGAACAGGCCGCTGGCGGACGGCTCGAGCGGCAGCGCCGGCGTGAGGTTGTGCAGGTGCCGCTTCAGGAAGCGCTCGTTGGCGTTATGGCCGCTGCGATGCAGCGTTTCCTCGGACAGGCAGCGCAGCGCATCGACGCCGGCCGGCTTGTTCAGCAGGATCGTGACCGGCACGATTTCCAGCAGCGTGGCATCGGGCGCCAGCGCCACGGTTTGCGCCGGGGCGACACGCGCGCCCGGCTCTTCGACCAGGACGCCGTCGACCAGCACGTAGCCGCCTTCGATGTACAGCTCGGCCTCGCGGCGCGAGCACGGCAGCTGGTCGGCCAGGCGCTTGGAAAGGCGGATCGTATCGTCAGTCATGGGCAGCCTCGGCTTCGGTATAGAAACGGTCGCCCATTTCCTGCAGCCCGACGGTATCGAGCACTTCCTTCAGCCGTTCGGCTGGCCGCTTGCGCGGCAGGTTCTTGTACGTGGCAATGATCAGCTCGTTCTTCATCGAATGCTCCCAGCCCACCAGTTCCGTCACGCTCACCTGGTAGCCGTGCGCTTCCAGCTGCAGGCAGCGCAGCACGTTGGTGACCTGGCTGCCGAACTCGCGGGTATGGATCGGGTGGCGCCAGATCTCGGTCAGCGCGCTCTTGCCGAGCGACTGGCCCTTGTTCTTGCGCAGCACCGATGCCACTTCGGCCTGGCAGCACGGCACCAGCACGATGTGCTTCGCATGCTTCTTCAGCGCGAAGTCGATCGCGTCGTCGGTCGCGGTATTGCAGGCGTGCAGCGCGGTGACGATGTCGACCGTTTCCGGCAGCTCGGCCGACGTGGTCGATTCGGCCACCGACAGCGGCAGGAACGACATGCCCGGGAAGTCGAACTTCGCGGCCAGCTCGCGCGAGCGCTGCACCAGCTCGTCGCGCGTTTCGATGCCGTAGATATGCGAACCGCGATGCGACGTAGGGGGCAACTGCGCCGGCGACTGCGCCTGCAATGCCTTGAAGAACAGGTCGTAGAGGATGAAACCCAGGTACGACTTGCCGGCGCCGTGGTCGACCAGCGACACGGCGCCCTTGTCGTTCACCACGTCGTTCAGCAGCGGCTCGATGAACTGGTACAGGTGGTACACCTGCTTGAGCTTGCGTCGGCTGTCCTGGTTCAGCTTGCCGTCGCGCGTGAGGATGTGCAGCTCCTGCAACAGCGCGACGGACTGGCCCGGCCTGATTTCCGGGATGTCCGTCACGGTCGACGGCAGCGCTGCGGCGGCAGGTTTCGGCTGCCCCTTCGCCTGGCCCTTACTGTGCTTCATCGATCCACGCCTGCTGGATCGCTTCCAGGACTTTTTCGCCGCCGCGCTTGTGGTCGTCGTCGAAGCCTTCCAGCGTCACCACGTAATTGTGCAGGTCGGTGAAGCGGACCTGTGTCGGGTCCACTTGCGGATAGTTGTCATACAGCGCTTCCGCGATCGCCGTGATGTCCGTCCATTTCATTTCAGTGCGAACCTTCGCTGGCATGATTGATGGTGTACTTCGGAATCTCGATGACGAGATCCTCGTCCGCCACGATCGACTGGCACGACAGGCGCGACTGCGCCTCCAGGCCCCAGGCCTTGTCGAGCAGGTCTTCTTCAGTCTCGGTGGCTTCGTTCAGCGAGTCGAAACCTTCACGCACGATCACGTGGCAGGTGGTGCAGGCGCACGACTTTTCGCACGCATGCTCGATATGGATGTCGTTTTCCAGCAGGACGTCGCAGACGGACTTACCCGCTTCCGTGTCGATGACGGCGCCTTCAGGGCACAGCTTGGCGTGGGGCAGGATGACGATTTGTGGCACTTGCTACCTCTGTTGTAATGTATGTTGTTGCGACCCGCGCGAGTGTGGCCCGCCCGGGTAATCCGCGTATGGCCCGCTCAGGACCCGCCTAGGCGACCTGGTCCAGCGACTTGCCGGCCAGTGCGCTGCGCACGCTGCGGTCCATGCGGCGCGAGGCGAATTCCTCGGTACCGTGCGCCAGTTCCTCGACGGCCGCCTTGACGGCCTGGTGATCCACCGTGCCGGCGAACGAAGCGGCGAGCGTGTCGCGCGTCTTCTGCATCAGCAGGTCGACCTCGGCCCGCTCCGCATCGGACAGCAGGCCGGCATCGCCATCGAGCGCCGACTGGGTGGCCAGCAGGATGCGTTCCGCCTCGACCTGCTCCTCGCGCAGCGCGCGGGCCTGCATGTCGCTTTCGGCGGAGCTGTACGAATCCTGCAGCATGCGCGCGACATCGTCGTCGCCCAGCCCGTAGGACGGCTTCACGGTGATCGATGCCTCGACGTTCGAGCGCAGCTCGCGCGCCGACACCGACAGCAGGCCATCGGCATCGACCTGGTAGGTGATGCGGATGCGCGCGGCGCCGGCCGCCATCGGCGGAATGCCGCGCAGCTCGAAGCGCGCCAGCGAACGGCAGTCGGACACCAGCTCGCGCTCGCCCTGCAGCACGTGCACCGCCAGCGCGGTCTGGCCATCCTTGAACGTGGTGAATTCCTGCGCGCGGGCGCACGGGATCGTCGAGTTGCGCGGGATGATCTTCTCGACCAGGCCGCCCATCGTCTCGATGCCCAGCGACAGCGGGATCACGTCGAGCAGCAGCCAGTCGTCGCCGGCGGCGCGGTTGCCGGCCAGCAGGTTGGCCTGGATCGCGGCACCCAGCGCCACCACCTTGTCCGGGTCGATATTGGCGTGCGGGATCGTGTGGAAGAACTCGCCCACCGCGCGCTGCACGTGCGGCATGCGAGTGGCGCCGCCCACCATCACCACGCCGTCGATATCGTCGGCATCGATGTTGGCATCGCGCAGCGCCTTCTTCACGGCGTTGATGGTCTTGCCGACCAGGTGTTTGGTGATCTCGTTGAACTTCTCGGCGGTGACGACCAGGTGCACATTCTCGCCGGACGACAGGCTGGCATCGACCAGCACTTCGGCCTTGGTCGACAGCAGTTCCTTGGCCTCGCGCGCCTTCACCATCAGCACGGCGGTGTCGTTGTCGTTCAACGGCGCCAGTTTTTCCTGCTCGTGGATCCAGCAGAACAGGCGGTGGTCGAAGTCGTCGCCGCCCAGCGCGGAGTCGCCGCCGGTGGACAGCACCTCGAACACGCCTTTCGACAGTTTCAGGATCGAGATATCGAACGTGCCGCCGCCCAGGTCGTAGACGGCGAACAGGCCTTCGGAGCCGTTGTCGAGGCCATACGCGATCGCGGCGGCGGTCGGCTCGGACAGCAGGCGCAGCACGTTCAGGCCGGCCAGCTGGGCCGCATCCTTGGTGGCCTGGCGTTGCGCGTCGTCGAAATAGGCCGGCACGGTGATCACGGCGCCCACCAGGTCGTCGCCCAGCGCATCCTCGGCGCGCTGGCGCAGCGTGGCCAGGATCTGGGCCGATGTTTCAACCGGGCTCTTGACGCCGGCCACCGTTCTCAGTTGCACCATGCCGGGAGCATCGACAAAATCGTAGGGCAGGTTTTCCGCGTAGGCGATGTCCTTCAGCCCGCGGCCCATGAAGCGCTTGACGGAGACGACCGTGTTCTTCGGGTCGGTGGTCTGCGCCGCCAGGGCCTTGTAGCCGATATTGGCGTGGCCGTTCGGCAGGTAGCGCACGACGGACGGCAGCAGCGGCCGGCCGTCTTCGTCGTTCAGCACTTCGGGAATGGACGAGCGCACGGTGGCGACCAGGGAGTTGGTCGTGCCCAGGTCGATGCCGACCGCCAGGCGGTGCTGGTGCGGGGCGGTGGACATGCCCGGTTCGGAAATTTGCAGGAGAGCCATGTGAAACCTGTTCTTGTTGTGACGGACGGCGCGGCCGGTGACTAAGCAAAACTGAGCGAAACTGAGCAGAACTGAGCGAGAAATAAACGGAAACCAGGCGAAAAGCCGGGTGCCCGACGGCGTGCCGGACTAGGCGTCCAGCGCGTCGAATGCGTAGCGGACTTCTTCGCCGAATTTTTCCAGGAACATCAGCGCGCGCACGCCCTGCGCCGCGGCGTGGTAGTCGCCGGCGTCGAGCTGCGTTTCGATATCCTTCAGCTGGCCCTTGCGGGCACTGCGCAACTGGCCGTCCAGCTGGTCCAGCAGGGCGGCATCGCGGTTGGCGCGCGCCTCCGCCAGTTCCTCTCGCCATTCCATCTGCTGCATCAGGAATGCCATCGGCATCGCCGTGTTCGATTCGGTCTGCAGGTCCACGCCGTTCAGCTCGCACAGGTACTGCGCGCGCCGCTGCGGATTCTTCAGCGTCTGGTACGCCTCGTTGGCGCGGGTGGCCCACTGCATCGCCACGCGCTTTTCAGCGTCGGTGGCATTGACGAATTTATCGGGGTGCACCCGGCCCTGGACTTCGCGGAACGCGGTGTCCAGGGCGCCGGCATCGATGGCGAACTGCTGCGGCAGGTGGAATAAGGCGAAGTGATTCTGCACGGTCGGAAGTAAGGTAGATGCGCTGGATGCGGAGCGTCAGACGCGGAAGCTTTCGCCGCAACCGCAGGCGTCTTTTTCGTTCGGGTTATGGAACTTGAAGCCCTCGTTGAGGCCTTCGCGGGCGAAGTCGAGTTCGGTGCCGTCGATGTACGGCATGCTCTTCGGGTCGACGAACACTTTCACGCCGTGCGATTCGAACACCGCGTCTTCCGGCGCCACGTCGTCGACGTATTCCAGCTTGTAGGCCAGCCCCGAGCAGCCCGTGGTACGGACGCCGAAGCGCAGGCCGATGCCCTTGCCGCGCCGTTCGATATAGCGGGAGATGTGCTTTGCTGCTTTTTCGGTCAGGGTGACTGCCATGCGAATTCCTCCTTCAGTAGAGCCCGCGGCAAGCGGGCTCCGTCGTGCTTTATGCAGAATGCTTTGCTTTGTAGTCGCTGACGGCTGCCTTGATGGCATCTTCCGCCAGGATCGAGCAGTGGATCTTCACCGGCGGCAGCGCCAGCTCTTCGGCGATCTGCGTGTTCTTGATCGACAGCGCTTCGTCCAGCGTCTTGCCCTTGACCCATTCGGTCACCAGCGAGCTCGATGCAATCGCCGAGCCGCAGCCATAGGTCTTGAACTTCGCGTCTTCGATCAGGCCGTTGGCGCCGACCTTGATCTGCAGCTTCATCACGTCGCCGCAGGCCGGCGCGCCGACCATGCCGGTGCCGACGGTTTCATCGCCCTTTTCAAAGGCGCCCACGTTGCGCGGGTTTTCGTAGTGATCGAGTACTTTGTCCGAGTAAGCCATTTTGATGCTCCTTGTCTTTTTGAAGACCGGTGCCCTGCACCGGCCGGAATGATTCGTTTAGTGCGCAGCCCACTGGATCGAGTTGATGTCGATGCCTTCCTTGAACATGTCCCACAGCGGCGACAGTTCACGCAGCTTGCCTACTTTCGACTTCATCAGTTCCACCGCGAAGTCGATGTCCTGCTCGGTCGTGAAGCGGCCGATGGTGAAGCGGATCGAGCTGTGTGCCAGTTCGTCGCTGCGGCCCAGGGCGCGCAGCACATACGAAGGCTCCAGGCTGGCCGACGTGCAGGCCGAACCGGACGACACGGCCAGGTCCTTCACGGCCATGATCAGCGACTCGCCTTCCACGTAGTTGAACGACACGTTCAGGTTGTGCGGCACGCGGTGGTCCATGTCGCCATTGACGTACACTTCCTCGATTTCCTGCAGGCCGTTGGCCAGGCGGTCGCGCAGCGCCTTGATGCGGGCGATCTCGTCGTCCATCTCCACCTTGGCCAGGCGGAACGCTTCGCCCATGCCCACGATCTGGTGCACCGGCAGCGTGCCCGAACGCAGGCCGCGCTCGTGGCCGCCGCCGTGCATCTGCGCTTCGATGCGCACGCGCGGCTTGCGGCACACGTACAGCGCGCCGATGCCTTTCGGGCCATAGGTCTTGTGCGCGGTGAAGGTCATCAGGTCGACTTTCAGCGCCTGCACGTCGATCGCCAGCTTGCCGGTGGCCTGCGCGGCGTCGCAGTGGAAGATGATGCCCTTGCTGCGGCAGAACGCGGCGATGTCGCCGATCGGCTGGATCACGCCGATCTCGTTATTGACCAGCATGACCGACACCAGGATCGTATCCGGGCGCACGGCGGCAGCCAGTTGCTCGACCGTGATCAGGCCGTTGTCCTGCGGGTCGAGATAGGTCGCCTCGAAGCCCTGGCGTTCCAGTTCGCGCACGGTATCCAGCACGGCCTTGTGCTCGGTCTTGACCGTGATGATGTGCTTGCCCTTGGTCTTGTAGAACTGCGCCGCGCCCTTGATCGCCAGGTTGTTGCTTTCGGTGGCGCCGGAGGTCCAGATGATTTCGCGCGGATCGGCATTGATCAGCGCCGCCACGTGGCCGCGCGCCTCTTCCACGGCCGCTTCCGCCGTCCAGCCGTACATGTGGCTGCGCGAGGCCGGATTGCCGAACTGCTCGCGCAGGTAAGGAATCATCTTGTCCGCCACCCGTGGGTCGATCGGCGTGGTAGCCGAGTAATCCATGTAGATCGGGAAGTGCGGCGCGGTCTTGAAGTCGACCGGGGCAACCTTGGAGACGTTTTTTTCAGGGGCGTTCATCTATCACTCCAGTGCTTTGCAGCGTGTATGGGTTTGTTCTGTTCTGTTCGGTTCAGTTACTTGGCGAGGGCGGCGGGTTCGTTGCGGTGCATCACCACCACGCTCTGCTCGGCGTTCTTCTGTTTTTGCTGGTCGACCAGGTCCTGCAGCGAGACCGAATCGAGGTAATCGACCATTTTTTCGTTCAGCGTGGTCCACAGTTCGTGGGTCATGCAGCGGGCGCCGCTGGCATGGTCGGCACCGTGGCAGTTTTCCTTGCCGCCGCATTGCGTGGCATCGAGCGGTTCGTCGACGGCGATGATGATGTCGGCCACGGTCACCTTGTCGGCCCGGCGCGCCAGGCTGTAGCCGCCGCCCGGCCCGCGGATCGATTCCACGATCTCGTGCCGGCGCAGCTTGCCGAACAGCTGTTCCAGGTAGGACAGCGAAATGGCCTGCCGCTGGCTGATGCCAGAGAGCGTGACGGGACCTTTGCCCTGGCGCATTGCCAGGTCGATCATTGCGGTCACGGCAAAACGGCCTTTGGTAGTCAGTCGCATACAACCTCGAATAAATGCCGCCGGAGATCGCTCCGGCGTGCGCTTGCGGCTTTCAAGGGAGTCTTTACTGCGCTCCCATCCAGCTCGATATTGAATTCGGGTAAAATCTTGTGCTCGCGGACATACTTACCGCCTCCAGCACTCAGTCAACTCCTGCGGAACCTGATAAAAACCGTATTAGTTGAACGAATTAGTCAAGTATATCAGGTTTGGAAAATGCTTGCGGACGTGGCTTCGTTTTCGGTTGCAGCGCAGTGCCCTCCGCAGTGCCCTTTTCCCCGCCTTGGCCAACCCGGCCGCCCCCATGAAGATGCCAGCAACGCAACAGACCCGGCTGCGCTGCAGCGCAGCCGGGTTACCGGCGGATGGACAAGCCCTGCCTGTTCATGCATGGGTGTGTCTGTGCTGCATCACGGCGGCAGCAGCCACCGGCTGCCGATGGCAAACTATTGGCCCAGCAGGTCAGTCGCGTTCAGGATGGCAAAGGCAATTTCGGGGTGGGTGTCGAGGCAGCGGCGGACGGCGGCGGGCACGGCCTGTCGCGTCTTGCGGCACAGGCCGGGCAGCGGTGCCAGCTCGATGGCGAAGCCGCGCATGGTGCGTACCTCGTTCGGGCCGGGCGCGATCTTCAGCGTCACGCCCAGTTGCTCCTGCAGGCGCCGCCCCAGCCGCATCAGCTCGGCGTAGCTGCCGACTGCCTCGATGCGCTCGATCAGCCGTTTTTCCTCTTCGCGGGTCAGGCGCAGCACGCGCGCATCGGCCTGGGGATCGCCCTCGAGCAGTTCGCGCCGGCAATCGCAGGCGCCGGGCGGACACTCCTTGCGGATCGGGTTTGCAAACGTCATGGCAGCGAGTCGGATTGGCTGGCGGGTTGGAGGGAAAGTATCCTGCGCGCGCGCAGTGCTGTCAAACCGGCTTGCAATATCGTCATGGCGACTTGGTGCAGGCCTTCGGCCTGTTGCAACGCTGCCACGCAAAATTTCCAATTTGCAACTATCATTCCGCTAGAGCGTGCTACACTTTTCCAATAGTAAATCCGTCTGTCCCTGATCGCCTATTCATGTTTCTCATGTACCCGATGCAGCGCCCGTCGCCGCACCTGACACGCCTGCTGCTCATCGCCTGCTGGTGCGCGCTCGTCGTCGGCACACTGCTGCCGGCACGCGCGCACGCCATGGGCGAGCGCCGGGCACTGGTGCTGTATTCGCTCGGTCCGGATGCCGTATCGGCCTGGCAGCGGCTGGTGCACGACGGCCTGTACGACGAATTGTCCCTGCGCGCGCACGGAAATGCGCCCGTCATCTATGAAGAGCAGTTCGACGCCTACCGGGTGGGGCCGGAGGCGGCCGGCGCCGGGCTGGCGCCGCACCTGCGCAGCAAGTATGCCAAGGTAGCGCTCGACGTGGTGGTTGCCGAAGGCGAAGTGGCCACCCGGTTCCTGGGCGAACATCTCGACCTGTTCCCCGGGGTGCCGCGTCATTACATCAACTACGGGCAGACCGGCTGGCGGCCCAGCGACGGTTCCGCCATCGCGGTCGATCCCGATTTCAGCCGCGCCGTGGGCATCGTTCCGCAGGTGGCGCCGCATGTGCGGCACCTCGTCGTGGTAGGCGACCGCAGCGCGCGCGGGCAGCGCTGGATCGCGGCGATCCGCGCGGCGGCCCCGCGATATGCCGGGCAGCTCACCTTCGAATACTGGGACGAGCAGGACTACGAACAGGTCATGCAGCGCCTGCCCAGGCTGGACCGGAACACCGCCCTGCTGCTGCTGCTGGCCGGCCTGAACGACAAGGCGGGCCAGCTCGATCCGCATGAACTGGCGCACCGCATCGCCGCGGCCAGCCCCGTGCCGGTATTCACGCACCTCGATTCGCTGGTCCTGCCCGGCATGGTGGGCGGCTACGTGGTCAGCGGCGAAGGCATTGGCCGCGCGATCGCCCGCATCCTGATCGGGCAGCGCACCGACGACATCGCGCTGCAGCGCTATGTGTTCGATGCGCCCAGCGTGGCACGCTTTGGCCTGCGCAACCTGCCGTTCGGGGCCAAGCTGCTGCACCAGCCGGACAGCGTGTGGGACCGGTACCGCTGGCAGATCATCTCGGGTATCGCGATGATCCTGCTCGAAGGCGTGCTGATCTCGGCACTGGTGGTGGCACTGCGCGACCGCCGCCGCACACTCGCCGCGCTGAATGACGAGCGCGACCATCTGGAAGAGCGCGTGCAGCGGCGCACGCAGCAGCTGCAGACCGCGAACGTGCGGCTGGAGGAACTGGCAACCACCGATCCGCTGACCGGCATTGCCAACCGCCGCAAGATGACCGAACAGATCGCGGCCGAGCTGGAACGCGCGCGCCGCTTCGGCCATCCGCTGTCGGTGCTGATGGTGGATATCGATTTCTTCAAGCGCATCAACGACACGCATGGCCACGATACCGGCGACAGCGCGATCGTCGGGCTGGCCAACCTGCTCGCCGCGTCACTGCGGACTATCGACACGGCAGCCCGTTTCGGCGGCGAGGAATTCGTGGTGCTGATGCCCGAGACGGACGAGACCGTGGCCGCGGTGGCGGCCGAACGGCTGCGCGCGGCGGCTGCCGCACTGTGCATACCAGCCGGAAACGGCATCGTCGTAACGCTGACGATCAGCATCGGCGTTGCCTCGGCAACCCCCGACGATACGCCGTCGACGTTGCTGATGCGGGCCGACAAGGCGCTCTACCGCGCCAAGCAGGCGGGCCGCGACCGGGTCGTGCTGTTCTAGTCCAGCCTGCCGCGTTCGACGGTGGCGGGCGCGCTACTCGGCGTCCGGCTGCTGCGCCGGGTGGGCCGCCTGGAATGCCGGGATGTCCACACAGGCCGCGTCGATCCGCGCGATCGTGGGGAACGGCGCCAGGTCGACCTCGAAACGGCGCGCGTTGAATACCTGCGGCACCAGGAAGCAGTCGGCCATCGTGGGCATGTCGCCGTGGCAGAAGCGGCCGGTGTCCGCGCTGTTCGCCAGTTGCTCTTCCAGCATGCGCATGCCTTCGCCGAGCCAGTGCCGGTACCAGGTGTTGCGCTCTTCGTCCGACAGCCCCAGCGCGCCCTTCAGGTGCCGCAGCACGCGCAGGTTGGTCAGCGGGTGGGTATCGCACGCCAC
Source organism: Pseudoduganella sp. (assembly GCA_036386715.1). GTDB lineage: Bacteria > Pseudomonadota > Gammaproteobacteria > Burkholderiales > Burkholderiaceae_D > Rugamonas. Next base: position 2,143 of record DASVVD010000990.1, on the reverse strand, counting down.
CGTCTGCGCCAGCGCACGCACGCGGGCGCGGCCCAGTGCATCGGCGGGCAACAGCGGCATTACCGGATGGGTTTCGTCCAGGTACTCGATGATCGCCATCGACTGGCCAAGCGTGACACCGTCCGTTTCCAGTGTCGGCACCAGCTCGCTCGGGTTGACCGCGCGGTAGGCTTCGCCATGCTGCTCGCCGCCGTTTTTCAGCAGGTGCACCGGGATCGATTCGTAGCCGATGCCTTTCAGGTTCAGCGCGATGCGCACCCGGTAGGCGGCGGAACTGCGGAAGTAGGTGTAGAGCTTCATGGTCTGTCTCCTGTTTTGAACCGTCGTTTGAGCCGTCGTTGAGCCGTCGTTTGAGCCGTCGTTGAGCCGTCGTTGAGTCAACAATGGTAACCGTTCATTGCCGCCACCATCCTGACGCGCACGTTCACTTGCGACAGGTCGCCGGTCGCAGTGTGCCATTGCCAGCCCGATCCGGCCCCGCACGCCGAAATTTTCCACGCCCTATAATTGCCAGTCCCCCATCCATCTTGTTGCCCATGTCGCACAACACCATCGAAATCAACCGCGCGATGGACCGCTTCGACGGTCACCACAGCGTGTGGCTGTTCGGTTACGGCTCGCTGATCTGGAAAGCCGATTTTCCTTTCATCGAGCGGCGCCCGGCCAGTATCGTCGGCTGGGTGCGGCGCTTCTGGCAGGGTTCGCATGACCACCGCGGCACGCCGGAGCGCCCCGGCCGCGTGGCCACGCTCGTGCCGCAGGAAGGCGCCACCTGCCACGGCATGGCCTACCTGGTGACGCCGGAGGAATTCGTGCACCTCGATCACCGCGAAAAGAACGGCTACCTGCGGCTGCCGATCGATATCCACCTCGATGGCGGCGGCAGCGAGGAAGGCCTGGTCTACATCGCCCGCCACGACAACGCCGCTTATCTCGGCGAAGCGCCGGAACGGGAGATCGCGCGCCACATCACCGCCGCGCATGGACCGAGCGGGCCGAACCTGGAATACCTGGTCCACCTGGCGCAGGCGCTGCGCGAGATGGGCCATGAAGACCAGCACGTGTTCCAGATCGAGCAATACCTCGCGCAACTGGACAGCCGGGATAAGCAGGGATAAGCCCCAATAAGCCGGGATAAGCCGGGATAAGCCGGGATGAGCCAGGCAACCGGGACTGAGCCGGATCAGAACAGGCTCATCTGCCCTGCCACCGTCGCCTGCCGCGCCTTCGCCCCCGCCGCCGGCACCACCAGCGGCCGCCGGAAGCGCGTGCAGTCGAGCTGCCGGAAGCGCGTGCCGCGGCCGGCCATGCCGCAGCGCTGGATGGCTTTTTCCACCCGCTGGCGGATCAGGTCGGCCCATAGCCCCTGGCCGCCCATCCGCGTGTCGAACGATGCGTCGTAATCCTTGCCGCCGTGTATTTCGCGCACGCGGTTCATCACGCGCTGGGCCCGCTCCGGGAAGTGCGCTTCGAGCCAGTCCCTGAACAGCGGATTGACTTCATTCGGCAGCCGCAGCACCACGTAGCTGGCCTGGATGGCGCCGGCATCGAACGCGGCTTCGATCACCTTTTCGATTTCCGGTTCGGTCACGAACGGGATGATCGGCGCGATCGACACGCCGACCGGGATGCCCGCTTCCGTCAGCGTGCGGATCGTGCGCAGGCGGCGTTCGGGCGAGGCGGCGCGCGGCTCGAGCGTGCGGGCGATCTTCGGGTCGAGCGTGGTCAGCGTGATCGACGCAGCGGCCAGGCGCTTTTCGGCCATCGGCGCGAGCAGGTCGATATCGCGCTCGATGAGCGACGATTTCGTGATCAGCCCAACCGGGTGATGGCATTCGTGCAACACCTCGAGGATGCGGCGCGTCAGGCGCAGTTCCCTCTCGATCGGCTGGTAGGCATCGGTATTGACGCCCAGCGCGATCGGCTCGACCGCATAGCCGGGTTTGCACAGCTCGCTGCGCAGCAGTTCCGGCGCGTTGATCTTTGCAAACAGCTTGCTCTCGAAATCGAGCCCGGGCGACAGGCCAAGGTAACTGTGCGACGGCCGCGCAAAGCAATAAATGCAGCCGTGCTCGCAGCCGCGGTAGGGGTTCAGCGACAGGTTGAACGGAATGTCCGGCGAGGCGTTGCGCGTGAGGATCGT
>DASVVD010000989.1:0-9546 GCA_036386715.1 Pseudoduganella sp. | reverse complement strand
GCTACGAGATGTGGTACTACATCATGTTCGCCGTTTGCGTATTCACCCGGGGCCGCACGCGCCTGCTGCTGCTGGCCGGTTGTGCCTTGGCAGTCGGCCCCAAGATCCTGCTGCTGGCGCCGGTATGGGCAATGGGCGTGGTGCTGCACCGCTGGCAACTGCTGCAGCGCACTTCTTTCCATGCCGGGCTGGCGCTGTTTGCCGTGTCCCTGGTGGCCTTCGGCCTGTTCCAGCACTACCGGCTGACCGACCTGGGCAGTGCGTGGATGCGCAGCCTGGTCGGTGAAGCGCTGCACCATCAGCTGACCTTCTCCCGCTTCGCCCTGACCGATTACCTGCTGGGCCTGATCGTGGCCGCCAATTTCGTTGGCGCCCGCGCCATCGCGCCCGTGCTGGGCCGCGTGCTGCTGCCGCTGGAGCGGCCCCTGCGCTGGCTGGCCGGCTACACTTTCTCGCTGTACTTGATGCACCAGCCGCTACTGCTGTTCTTCGGTGCCGCGATCGGCGGCGACCCGCGCGGTCCGCTGTATTTCATCGAGGTCCTGGGCGCCATCCTGGTCACCGTATGGCTGGTGGGCTCGCTCACCGAAGGGCGGCGTCACCTGCTGCGCGCGTGGCTGCTGGCACGCCTGCAGTCCTGGCACGGCGTGCGCTGGCTGGCGGCACGGGGCACAAGATGACCGCGCCGCCGGCTGCGCAGCACCTCCTTCCAGCCGTGGTGCTCGGTATCGACACACCGATCGGGCTGGCGATCGTGCGCAGCCTCGGGCGGCGTGGCGTGCCCGTGTACGGCATTGCACGCAGCGTCGCCGCACCGGGGCTGTCGTCGCGCTACCTGTGCGAAGGCATGCTGCGCGCGCAAGATGCACCCGGCACGCTCGACCAGCTCGAAGCCTTGGGAAGGCGGCTCGGCAGCGCATGCCTTTTTGCGATCTCGGAAGGCGATATCGCGTTGCTGAACCGGCACCGCGACAGGTTGTCCGCCTACCGGTTGATGTTCCCCGATGCGCGCCGGATGGACAGCGTGGTCGACAAGCAGAAAACCTACGCCGCCGCGGCAATGGCTGGCGTGCCGGTCCCGCGTACCGTGCAGCCCGGCACGCTGGCGGAAGCGGCGGCAGCGGCCCCGACGCTGCGCTACCCCGTGGTGCTGAAATGGGCCGAGCCGAACGGGGCAGGCATCCTGCTGCGTCGCGCGGGCCTGACGCCGGACAAGACCCGCTACTGCCATGACACGCAGGAACTGCTGGAGTATCTGCGGCAATTCGAGGCCGTCGGCAGCTATCCGATGATCCAGGAATACTGTGCCGGGTATGGATTGGGCCAGTTCTTCCTGATGCACGACGGGCACGCCCATTGCGAGTTCCAGCACCGCCGGCTGCACGAATGGCCGCCGGAAGGCGGCGTATCGACGCTGTGCGAATCGGTGGCGCTGGAGCACCATGCCGCATTGCGCGAGCGCTCGCTGGCGCTGCTGCGCGCGCTCGACTGGGAAGGCATTGCCATGGTCGAGTACCGCTACGACCCGGAGCGCGGCGAAGCCGCGTTGATGGAAATTAATGGCCGCTACTGGGGCAGCCTGCCGCTCGCCTGCCATGCCGGTGCCGATTTCCCATGGCTGGCCTACAGCCTGGCGAGCGCCGGCCCAGCACAGCCGCAGCCGCAGCCCGGCTACCGGGCCGGCCTGCGTTGCCGCTTCATGATCCCGGAAACGAAGCGGCTCGCCCGGCTGCTGTTCCGGCCCGGCGCGGTGGCGGACCGCAAGCTGACGTTCTCGCGCGCCGGCGAGCTGGCCGGCTACCTGCGCGATTTCCTGCGCCCGTCCACCCGGTATTACCTGTTCGCCTGGTCGGACCCGGCCCCGTTCCTGCGCGATCTGTGGCACGTGGTCCGGCGTACCGGCTGATCTTTACCTAGGGAGCACCATGCAAAATAAAAAACCGGGCTGCGGCAGCAATGGTGCCGCAGGCAAAGGGGTAGCACAGTGAAGATCGCGGTCGTCATTCCCTATTTTCAGCGCCGGTCCGGCATCCTGGCGCGTGCGCTGCGCTCGGTGGCGGCGCAGACCACCGACGCGCAACTGGACGTGATCGTCATCGACGACGAGTCGCCGCTACCGGCGCGCGAGGAATTGGCGCAGTTGTCGGAGACGGAGCGCGTGGGCGTGCGCATCGTGCAGCGCAAGAACGGCGGCCCGGCGGCGGCACGCAACACGGGCCTCGACCATGTCACGGCCGACACCGAGCTGGTTGCCTTTCTCGATTCGGACGATGCCTGGCAGCCGTTCCACCTGGCCGATGCGCTGCGCGCGCTGGGCGCCGGCCATGACTTCTATTTCACCGATTTCTACCAGCTCAACCAGGCAGTCAGCGCGTTCGAGCGCGCCGGCCGCATCGAGCCATCGTGCCACCTGCTGCTGCCGGGTGAGCAGCATCTGCACGTGTACCAGGCCGACATGCAGTCCCAGATCCTGGGCGGCAACGTGATCGGCACGCCGACCGTGGTGTACCGGTTCGGCTCGTTCCGCACGCTGCGTTTTCGCACCGAGTTTGTCTACGCCGGCGAGGATTACCTGTTCTGGCTGGACCTGTCGCGGATGACCGACCGCATCGCATTCTCGTCCGCGCAGGCAGTGGTGTGCGGCGAAGGTGTCAATGTGTTTGCCGGTTCCGGCTGGGGCACGGAAAAGTCATTGATCCGCCTGCATTACGAAATGAAGTACAAGAAGGCGATCGCGCGCCTGTATCCGCTGACCGAGCGCCAGGTGAAGGAAAATCGCGAAGCGGTGCTGGCGCTGCGGCGCAGCTTCGTGGCGGATGTGCTGCATCGCCTGGCGCACCGCAAGCCGTTCCTGGGCGTGATGTGGAAGCAGCTGCGGATCGACATGCGCAGCGGGCTGTATTTCGTGCCGCTCGCGATCGAGCTGGTACTGCGTCGGGAGCGCGGCGCGTGAGCCGGGTACTCGTCAGTATCCTGAACTGGAATGGCGCGGTGCAAACGCTGGACTGCGTACGCGATCTGCTGGGCCAGCAGTTGCCCGCCGGCGTTACCGCCGATATCCAGGTCATCGACAATGGATCAAAGCCAGCCAATGCCGAAGTCCTGGTGCAAGGGCTGGCGGGCCTGCCGGTGGCGCTGCGCCGCGAAGCCGTCAACCACGGTTTCGCCGGCGGCCACAATCTCGCCGTTGCCCGGGCGCTGGAGGAAGGCTACGCGTTCATCTGGCTCGTCAACAGCGACGCGGTGATGGGCAGCCACGACGTGCTGGCGCAATTGCTGGCACTGATGGCGGCGGACGACCAGTGCGGCGCGGCGTCGCCATTGCTGGCCATCCTGGAGCAGCCCGACAAAGTGTACTTTTGTGGCAATTTCCACGACTGGGCCAATCTCGACACGCAGCGTGCCCGCAGCATCGACGATGCGCGTGCCACGGCCGGCAAGCGTCGCGCCCAGCAGTGGGTACCGGGCACGGCGATGCTGTTGCGCACGCAGGCACTGCGCGTCGCCGGCAAGCTCGATGAGCGGATGTTTGCCTACTACGAAGACGACGAACTGTGCGCCCGGCTGGCGTTGCACGGCTGGCACAGCGCAGTAGCGTATGGCGCGCGCGTGCTGCATGCGATGCCGCGGCGGGAAACCGATCGTCCGCCGTATTACTTCTACCTGATGGCACGTAACTACCTGATCTTCTGGCATGGCAGCACCCCGCCGGCCCATCGCCGCCGCCTGGGGCTGAAGCTGCTGGACCGGGCGCTGTATGACGTCAACCGGCTGTATTACCGCGGTTTTCCCGAACAGGCATGTGCTGCGCTGCTGGGCGTCGAGGATTTCCTGCGTCGCCGCCACGGGCGGCCGGTGCTGGATCGCAGCGCGAGTTTCCGGTTGCGTGCGCTGCGTGCCTTGTTGTGGCTGCCACATCTTCGCGTTTTGCGCCGGCTCGACCGTACCGGCTGAAGCGCCGGACAAAAACGGCAGGGACAGGCTGTCATGCAGGCAGGTGCGCCTGTTCCCATGACATTGCCGTACCGGCCTGCGCGAAGCGCAAAGATGGTAACGCTCAACATTCTGGTATCAACTATCAGCAGATGCCCCAGGCAGGGCACTGTTCCCTGAGTTGGCCTACCGCAACACTACACGCGCAAGGTCGCAAGTTTGAGTGCCCCAGGGAATTGTTGATGGCGCAGGGTGTCGGCAAGGAGCGCTCGTATTGCTGAAAAAAGCTGCGCCGACCTCCCCCAAAGCTTCTTAGGTGCATTACCATCTCGTTGGCGCCTCTTCAACCGGCAATACGACTGGAGGAGCGGACGCCTCAGCAGGCGCTGACGCCACGCTTGGTTCAGCAAAGCCGAACAGCAAGCTATGCATGGATCGGAATACGATTGCATAGACAGTTGCAAATGTAAATAACTAAAATATTCAGATATTTAAAATTAAAAAATAAAATAAGAAGTTGTTGAGAATGCACGACACAACTGATAATTTGCTCCGTTATCATTTTTAACTGTCGGGTATTTCAACAGGGGAGTGTGCTATGGCCTCAGAGTTTCCCATGGACGGCTAGGCAAGTCAGTTTGCACCAGAATTCGAATTTGGTGACCACTGATCTGCTGCCGAAGAAGATAACTCTGCAAACATAACGCATGTGACTAATCATCAAACCGATTTCGGCATTCGTGTTGCCGATACCGACGGTGGGCGCGCCTCCGCGAGCATGCTCATCAATAAAATGTACGCTTGGCGCGGTTATGCGGGTACCCATCGGATCGATGACAATCCTAACCGCATTACGCTGGCTGCCTCAGACAAGGGAGAAGTCATTGGCACCGTCACGCTCGGCATCGACTCGTCGACGGGAATCCTGGCTGACGAGGTATTTTCCGACTATATCGGAGAGTTTCGCGCGCGCGGTGCGAAGGTCTGCGAGATAACCAAACTGGCGTTTGCACCGCACGTGAAATCAAAAAGTGCGCTGGCTTCGCTGTTTCATGTGCTTTTCATCTATGGCCATTATCTGCACCAGTGCAGTGATGTGTTCATCGAAGTGAATCCGCGGCACCGGCGATATTATATGAATATGTTGGGATTCAACCAGATCGGTGAATTGCGCAGTAATCCGCGGGTCGATGCGCCGGCATATCTGCTGCATGTCAGCATGGATTATGTCAACGAACAGATTCGAAAGCTGGGCGGTACCAGCCTGCACCCCGCAGGGGAAAGATCGTTATATCCCTACTTTTTCTCGCCACGGGAAGAGCGCGGGATTGCAAGCCGCCTGATGCAGATCGGCTGACGTTTTCACGGTGTCGACAGCGATACAGCTTCGGCGGTATCGCTGTCGCGGCGTTGTCTGCTTGCTGTGCCATGCCCATGCGCCATCTGGCTGGACCGGCACGGCGAATCGTTCACCGCTTCGAAAGCCGGTCAGCGGGCGAACGCCGCAGGTAGCGGTGCACCGGCAGGCTGTACAAGCGCGCGATACGCATCACGTAATCACGGGTCTCGCGATAGGGCGGCACGCCGCGATGGCGCAGCACGGCGCCTTCGCCGGCATTGTAGGCCGCGGCGACCAGCCGCACGTCACCGTTGAACAGCGCCAGCAGCCGGCGCAGGTAGGCCAGCCCGCCGCGCACGTTCGATTCCGGGTCGAGCGGATCGGCCACGTTGAAGCGCTGTGCGGTGGCAGGAATCAGTTGCATCAGGCCCTGGGCGTTTTTCGGCGACACGGCATTTGCCCGAAAGCCTGACTCGACCGCGATGACCGCCATCGCCAGCTCGGGATCGACTTCATACGTGGGTGCCAGCCGCTCGACGATACGGCGCACCGGTGCGCTGGCAGGCGGGTAATCTGCAGGGGCCGGCCAGGGATCGGGGGCCAGGGCCGCCTGCCGCGGCAGGTCCGGGGTCATGCAGGCAGGCAGCGATGCGTCCGGCCGGGGAGGCAGCGTCTGTACCAGCTCGGTGGCCTGGACATGGCCCTGGTCGGCCGCGGCCGAAAACAGCCGCCATGCCGCCGCGTCGTCGCGTGGCATGCCGCGGCCGTTGGCCGCCATCCAGCCGAGCGCGTACTGTGCATCCGCCGCCCCCAGCCTTGCCGCCTGGCAGTACAGGGCCGCAGCAAGGGGCAGGTCGCGCGGGAATCCTTCGCCATGCTCGTACATGGCTGCCTCGGCGATCAGGGCGCCTGTATTGTCGCTGGCGGCACGGGCTGTGCCGGTGACGGCCAGCAGCATGAGCAACGCAATGCGCAACATCGTGGGCAGACGACAGGCGGACGGGTAACGGGTCATGGCATCACCGGCGGCCTTCGCGCGCGTTATGCCGGGCCAGGCTGCCGTTGAGCTGGGTAATGATTTCGGAGGCCGCCTGCACGATCTGACTGGAATCGAACCCGGCCCGCGCCATTTCGCGATAGAACGAGCGTGCCAGCAGGCGCGCCGCCTGGTCCGGTTTCTGGTAGGCGGTGATGGCAGCGCTGCCCTGCAACTCGCGGGACAGTGCCAGCTGGGTAAAGCGGGACGCCAGGATACCGCGCAGTTGCCGCAGCTGCACGGCCTTGCCGACCAACAACGCCATGGTTTCCAGCAGTGCCAGGTCCTGCTCGCAGAAGCAGCCTTTGCTGCGGCTGCAACTGGCTGTCAGGGTGCCAGCCACGCGGCCTTCGATCCTGATCGGTGCCAGCATCAGGCTGCGGCCCGGGTCGTCCGGCCGGCGTGCCAGCGCCGCATAGGGCGAGGCCAGGATGTCGTCGATCAGCAGCGCTGCGCCGCTGGCCAGCACCTGCCCAGCCAGGCCTTCGCCGCGCGCGACCAGCGTGGCAGCGGCATCCCGGGCCAGCGGACCATGGCTGGCGGCAACGCTCATTCGCGCATGCTCGCCTTCGCCGTTGACCAGCATGACCGAACAGATATCGGCCCCCACCAGCGCGGCGGCCAGGGCGGCGTGCGCGGCAAGATCGTCGTGGGCGGGCGGAGTCTCGCGGCACAGCTGGCGAATCTTGCTCAACAGATTGTCGGCCATCAGGCATCTCCGCAAGGTAGGGTTGTATTTTAGCGGCCGTGGCCGCCAAGTCAGGCGGCTTCTGGCCCGGATTTGCGCGGCGACAGGAACGCCTTGTGAAACAGGTGCCGCGCCAGCAGCAGCGGCGGCATGCGCAGCCAGTTGCCGCGCAGGTATAGCAGGAACCTGGCCAGTGGACTGAAACGGTCGCCGCAGCTTGTATGATCCGGCAGCAAGGCGCGCTGGAACAGGGCATCCATCAGGACCAGCAGCGCGGGTGCCGGTCCCGCCAGGTCGGCGCGCACGGCCTCCGGTACGTGGGTACCCAGCAACATCGCACCGTAGCGCAATGCGTAGAACAGCGGTCGTTCCAGCCCGAGCCGGCGTGCCCGGGGCAACAGCTCGACCCAGAAACGCCGATCCGTGCCGAAGTGGCACAGCAGCCGGTGGATGTCGAACAGGTCGCGCAATGCGTTGTTGAACTCGCCGTCGCTGAACAGGTGGACGGCGCTGTGCAACACCATGTCGACCGGTGCCAGCACGTGAAGGCCCGGCATGCCCGGCACCGGCACGGCCGCGGCGCGCAACAGTGCCGGATCAGGCCGCAAAGCGGCCGTTTTCGGCATGATCGCATGGTGCACATCGATCATCGATGCGCGCCGCAGGTGGCGCATCGGTGGCAGTTCGTGCATCCATTCACGGTAATAGCGCTGGTCATAGGCATCGTGATGGGTACCGGCCCAGCCGGCCAGCATCAGCGCCGCCTCCGCCTCGCCCAGCCGTTCTTCCGGCACCAGCACGTCGATGTCCGAATACAACCGGCCATGCGCCGGCGGCAGCCCGGCCACCGTGTAGGCTGCCCCCTTCAACAGGATCAGCGGCGTGCCCCCCTCGGCCAGGGCCTGCCGGATCAGCCGCACTTCCCACAGCACGCCCTGGCGGTGACGGCGCGCCAGCACGCGGGCCCAGCCGAGCTGTTCGCGCGCCGGTGCCGCGATTTGTTCCAGCAAGCCGCGCTCTTCCACCAGGCACGACAGCGTGGCCAGCAGGTTGGCGGCGCCGGCCTGGCGCAGCAGCAGGTCCCAGCCGGCATCGTCCAGAGCGGGCAGGTGCTCCGGCGCGCAAAGTGCTTTGGCCAGCAGCGGCGCGAGGCGCTCGTGTTGCATCACGTGCCTGGCACGCCGGCAAGACTGTCGAAAAACGCCAGCGCCTCGTCCAGCACGCCGTAGCGGAAGCGGTAGCCCTGGCTGCGCTCGACGAGGTCGGCCAGCGCATTGAATCCTTCGGCGCCGAGAAGGCTGTAGTTGAAGCAGTTCTGCGCCAGCTGCATGAACGTTTCCGCACGCGGCATCGGCTCGGCCGTGATGGCGGCACCGGCTTCGAAGCGGGGGAATACGACCCAGGCAGGAAGCGCGGTTTCCGCAGCCCGTGCCACGCTGTCTGCCGGGGGGCGCACATGGGCCACCGTGCCTTTGACCGTATCGGTGACCGCGCGGCTCATGACGCTGCCCGGCACGTAGGCGCGGATGACGCCGATCGAGGCATTCTTCAGGCTGATCGGGCGGGGCAACGGGTACAGCATGCCATCATCGAGCCGGAGCAATGTCAGCTCATCGGACAACAGGCGCCAGCCGCCGCGACCCACCAGCGCCGCGCACAGTGTGCTCTTGCCGGACCCTGGCGGTGCCGGCAGGATCGCGGCACGGCCGCCTTTTTCAACCACTGCCGCGTGGACGATCAGGTAGCGGTTGGCCCGGCTCGATACGCACCAGTTCAGTCCCCACTCGAACATCGGGAATGCCTGGTCCAGCGGCAGCGGCTTGAACATCGAGCGGCCATCGTACAGCAGCGATACCTGCGGGCGCAGCCAGCGCCGCGGCGTGGCCGGGCGTACCAGGTCGAGGTGGAAGTCGGCAAAGCCCTGGCCCAGCGGGTAATCGCCGTATAGCAGGTGAATGCCGTCCGCAACGCCGCTGATGGGCGAACGCAGCAGCGTAGTGAAGCGGCCCGTGCGCAAGTGAATGCCGGGGCCGGCGAGGCGTTCGCCCAGCTGGGCACGGGTCAGGCTGGCAATGGTGCTCATGGGAGTTTCAGCAGGGCTCGACCAGGTCGAGCTGGCGCAGCGTGGCCAGCAGCTCTGCCAGCTCCGGCGCCGCCAGCTCTTCCGGCGCCACATCGCCATCGCGCAACGCCAGCAGCAATGCCATGGCGTCGTCGGACAGCAGGTGGGTATCGCCGGACAAATCGTTGTACAGCACGAAGGCGCCATCCCAGCCGCGGTACAGCAGGGCCTGGCCGGAAACGAGGCGCCACGATGAAGCCATCAGTACATGGTACCTTGCAGGTATTCGACGATCTTGCCACCATCCCATTTCACGCCTGCCGTCGGCATGTAATAGCCCTTGGCCTGGTATTCAAGCCAGATGCGCTGCAGCATGGGCACTGTCTGGAATGTCGACAGGCCGGCCCGCACGTTCAGGTAGCACGCCACCAGGTGTCGGCCGATGCCGTTTTTGTCCCATTGTTTCGGGTCCAGAATGGCGCTCTGGG
>DASVVD010000988.1:0-10935 GCA_036386715.1 Pseudoduganella sp. | reverse complement strand
CGTTCTTGTCGTACAGTTTCAGCTCGTAGCCCTTGCCCAGCAGCGTTTCGATGACGTCCACCAGCGGCGATTCGCGCAGGTCGTCGGTGCCGGCCTTGAACGAAAAGCCGAGGATGCCGATCTTGCGGGTGCCCTTGTCGACGATCATGTTGACGCCCTTCTCGATCTGCTTGCGGTTCGATGGCAGGATCGAATCGAGCAGCGGCAGTTCCAGGTCCAGCGAGCGGGCCTTGTACGTCAGGGCGCGGACATCCTTCGGCAGGCACGAGCCGCCGAAGGCGAAGCCCGGCTTCATGTAGTACGACGACAGGTTCAGCTTGGTATCCTGGCAGAAGATCTCCATGACCTTGTGGCCGTCGATGCCGACAGCCTTGCAGATGTTGCCGATCTCGTTGGCGAACGCCACCTTGACGGCATGCCAGGTATTGTCGGTGTACTTGACCATCTCGGCCGTGGCAACGTCGGTGCGCACCAGCGGTGCATCCATCTTCTCGTACAGTTTGACCAGCATCTCGCCGGCGCGTTCGTCGCTTTCGCCGATCACGGTCTTCGGCGGATGGTAGTAATCGTAGACCGCGGTGCCTTCACGCAGGAATTCCGGGTTGTTGCAGACGCCGAAATCGACGCCGGCTTTCTTGCCGGAAGCGGCTTCCAGCGACGGGATCACGACCGAGGTCATCGAGCCCGGCAGCATCGTGCTGCGCGCGACCACCACGTGGAAGCTGTCCTTGTCCTTGATCGCGGCGCCGATCTGCTCGCATACCTTGCGCACGTGCGACAGATCCAGGTTGCCGTTCAGCTGGGACGGGGTACCCACGCAGATCAGCGACATGTCGCTGCCGAGTACCGCATCGCGCACGTCGGTCGTGGCACGCAGGTGGCCACTCTTGACGGTCGTTGCAATCATCTCGCCGATGTCCTTCTCGATGATCGGCGTGGTACCGGCGTTGATCAGGTCGACTTTCGTCTGGTTTGGATCGACACCGATCACTTCGTGTCCGTCGGTTGCCAGGCAGCCGGCAGATACCGCCCCCACGTAGCCCAGGCCAAAGATGCTGATTTTCAAGATACTGCTCCTTAAATGATTGATTTACCGCTTGCGGTCCTACCTGGTGGGCCGAGCGCAATCCGCGTCCCGGATTACCGTCGCTCCTGGACCACCCCCGCCATGGTGACGTGAACGCTGTTTTTGCCGGATGAAGGCTTGGCCTGGTGCCGACAGGGCTTCGTTGCAATGCAACAAACATCCCTGTTGATGGAGGTAATGCCATCAATTGCCCCAGAGAATTATAACCACCATTCACTGCTGCTTGACAACCATTTGCCGCCATTGCAGGCGCTTGAGTGAAGCGATTCACGCGTGCAACAGTATTCTAATATATGTTTAACAACAGTAGAGTCTAAATTTGTATCAAATTTTCGTATGCGGCGGTGCAATACCCATTTCTTTCCAGCCGTGCCAACCATCTGCACCTTTAATTTTGCAAGATAGTCAACTGCCAGCGGCTGCCGAAGCAGCCGCCGTGTTGTCGTCATGCGACCCGCGTGTCGTCTTTCCTGTTTGCCGCCATGCCTTTCTTTCCAGCCTGTGCATGGAGCCGGTGACGCAGGCGTCCGAACGGGATCTCGACCATCTTGTACACGATGTACGAACAGATCATCGTCAGGACCAGCCCGAAGAGACTTGCCGCGACGCCGCCCCCGCCGAAAATCCTGAAGCCGACGCCGAGCCACAGCAAGTGGTTCAGGTAGAAAGAATAGGACAAGGCTCCCAGCAGGCGAGCAGTGGCGGTGTTCAATGGCCGGAAAATCAGCCAGTCGGCATGACGCACCGCAAGCCAGAACAAGGGAAACAAGCCGATTCCCTGGATGGTGTAACGCAGTGTCGAACGGAACATCTCATCGCGGATCACGAAGGTGGACAACAGCAGGCCCAGGCCGAATGCCAGCGCACACAGCTTTTGCCAGGTGTGGCGGAACGGGTCGGCGTCGAGCGCTGGGTTCATCCACACGCCCATGATGCAACCGAACAGCATGCTGTCGATACGCGTGTCGGTAGCCAGGTACGTGCGTTCGCCGGGAGCCCCCATTCCCAGAATGAGCATGTAGCGCCAGGCCAGGACCAGCAGGCAGGTTGCGATGAAAAAGCGCGCAACGCCGGCCCGCGACCAGTGTCGCGATGTCAGCAGGAATACCAGCGGAAATACCAGGTAGAAATGCTCTTCGACCGCCAGGGACCAGAAGCTGCCCGACGACGGCAGGATATCGTCATGACCCACCGCAAGCAGATAGTAGTTACTATATTGCAATATCAACGACGCGAGATTGGCCAGGCTGATCGGGTGATCGAAGCCGATGATCGCGTTGACCGCGACAATCAGGCCAAGCACCACATACAAGGGCGGCAGGATGCGGTAAGCGCGACGCAGGTAGAAGGCCTTGAAATCGAGACTGCCGGTCTGCTCGAACTCGCGGCGCATCAGCGTGGTGATCAGGTATCCGCTCAGGAAGAAGAACACGGTAACGCCGAATCCTCCAGGGATGATGTGTCCGAGACCGGCGTGGCTGGCAAACACCATCACCGCCGCGATCGCGCGAATGCCATCCAGTGACGGCAGGTAAAAGCCGCGTCCAACCGTGTTTCCATTGCTCATGAACGCACTTCCCCGCAAACAGTCGAAGCTGCACGATGCCGCTTCGTATTCATTGTCACAGCCGGGCATTGCCCGGTGTTGCCGAGCCGACGCATGCCAGCCTGCCGTGCTTCCCCGACCATCACTCGTGGGTGCGTTACATGCCCTTGCCTCACTGCGCGCCTCCGGCAGCCGGGACAATCGCGATGCGGGTCGTCAGCTCGGTCGTTCCGGAGATCCGCGTGTGCCACACGGCAGTCGTGATCGGCTGCTTTTCGTCGAATTGCCGCGATATCCAGCCGCCCAGTGGCGTTTCGCTGCCATTCAGCAACTCGATATCCGCCCCGAGCGAGCATGACATGCGTAGCGCATGCTGCCGGCCCTCGACGCGGAGCTGACCGTCCTGCGTGCTTGTCTTGCATGGCTCGGCGAAATGCCAGTGCACGGCGACATCGTGGCTCCCCTGACACTCGAGGATATCGGTCACGACGAGCACATTTTGCGCCGCGTCATAAGCGATCTTTCGGCGATGCAGTACCGGATCCGGCAGTCGGCGGTAGCCGTCATGGGTGCCTTCAAATAACTGCTGGCCACCGGCAGGCTGGTGCGCCACCAGGCACGCCGTGGCTTTTTTCAGCCACATGAAGTTTCCGCCGATCTCCGACTGGTCGAGACGGTCGACCTGGACCGTATTGTGCGCCGCGGTACTACGGAAATAGTCGCGCCAGGTCTTCTGCGTGTGATACGCGTAGGTACCCGGATCGATCAGGAATTCCTCGCCGCCTGCCGACAGGGTGAACGATAGCGCGTCTGCGTGACCGTGTGCGGCGATCGACAGGTAGCCCAGCGGCGCGCAGTCGACAACGATGCGCACCTCGTTCGCTTCACCGAACTGCTTGCCCAGCAAATAATACCCGCCTTCGGGGAAAGCCATGACAGGCTGCTCGGCCGCCTCCGGCAACGCGTTCCACCGCGCGACGCCGGTATCGCCGTACAGCCAGCGGTTCTTGTCGTCCAGCCGGCCGGCCTTGCGTTTCAAGTCGCCGCGCCCGAACAGGATGGCGCAACTGGCCAGCAATGACCGGTAGGGGCTCCAGCTGTTTTCATAGGACAGCCTGACCATCTGCGCGTCGTCGGCGTCCCCGGTCATCGGTACATTGCCGCGCACATCCATCAGGGCGGCAACGAACTCGGCCAGGCGCTCCAGGCGCTCGAGATAGGCAGGCGAGAACCCGGCATTGTTGGCATCGCCGATGCGATGGCACAGCAGCATCATGTCCATCACCTCGTGCTGGTAATAGATGGCCTGCTCCTTGTTGACGCCGTCCGCGGTATTCTGTTTCAGCGCCTCCGCTTCCAGGCCGCGGCGGGCCAGCGCCTGCCACCGTGCGCTTTCCGGCCAGCACGGCCACTGCACGCTGGCAACGAACAGGCCCATGTATTCGCCGAACAGGTGGTTGTTGGCCGACGAATGGCGCGAGAAATAGCCGCGGATGAAATGGCAATGCTGGTAGACGTTATCGAGCCAGCGGCGCTGGAAGCGCACGCCTTCTGCGCCCTTGAACAGCGCGCTGCCCTCGCCGCCCAGCAATTGCCAGGCGAATGCCCAGTTCAGCAGGCGCACCGCCAGCTCGAGCGAACTGGTCCAGTGTACGCCCTGCGGATAAGGGCACTGGTCGAACCAGGATTCCAGCAGCAGCTTTGCGCCCGCGGCGTAACGCTGTTCGCCGGTGGCGCGCCAGGCCAGCGCCAGCGTGACCAGCTCCAGGTGCCGGCTCGGCTCCCACAGATACTTGATATCGCCCACCACCGACTCGCGCCGGTAGTCGATCGCCTTGCCCAGTTTCATTGGCGCGGCGGTGCCGGTCTTGGGGTCACGGTTCCACTGCGGCGGGAAGCCCAGGTTCAGGCCGCGCATCGCGAAGACGTTCCAGCGGCCTGCCAGCACGGCGTCCGCGGCGGCGCACAGGGCGGCGATATCGGCACCCGCTGCCACGTCACCCACGAACGCCGCGCCAAAGCGTGCCAGCGATGGCGCAGGCGGCTTGCCGACCAGGCCGACACCGATCTTGCTGGCCTTCTTCTGGGCCATTTGCTGGACGCGCCACAGGATTTCAGGAGTGCCCATCAATTTCAGGCGGTTGATTTTCCAGCTTAAACTCGTCATTTCTTAACCATAGCCAATTGCCGACAGGGCGTATCACCGCGCGGCAGGAACCGCGCCGCAGCAATACCGTCCATTATTGCGCCGCTACTCGCGGCGCCCGTGAAAGCGGTGTTCAGGCGGTCTTGCGCATCTCGTTGACCACCCAGCGGAATTTGCCGGCTGCCGTGTTCGGCAACTCGGACTTGATCACGACATCGACCGCGACCGTGGAATCGACCAGGTTGCGCACATTCGTGATCAGCTTGTTTCGATCGCCGTCGCCGAAGTCCGGCCCGGGCACCACGCGTATCTCCCATTTGCCAGCCGCGACCTGCGCGACCTGGGACTTGCGGATGTTTTCCACACCCTTGAACGCGAAGGTCAGGACGGATGGACTGATGACCTGGCCATTGCCGCCCGTGATGGCGTCCTCGAATTTTCCCGTCACTGGTTCGATCATCGGGAAGGGCCTGCCACACTGGCATTGCCCCGCCTTCCAGCTGGTACGATCGCTCAGCCGGTAGCGCACCAGCGGCATTGCCATATTGAAGTAGGTCGTGCCTACCACAAAACCCGGGCCATCCGTCGGACGCCCCTGCTCGTCGACGATCTCGACATGGGAATAGTCACTGTTGATGTGCATTTCGCCGTGCTCGCATTCGGTCGCGAAGGCAACGCGCTCGGCCATGCCATACATGTCCATGATGCGGCCGCCCACCCGGTCCAGTATCAGTTCGCGCTGATGCGGATACAGCGGCTCGGAAGCGGTGTAGACGAATGGAATCGACAGGCGACGGTTACGCCGCTGCAGGAACGTGGCCAGCGTGAATGCGGTGGACGGATAGGCTTGCAGCAAATACGGCTTTTTTTCTTCCAGGCAGTCGATGATGGCATCGACGCAGGCATCGGTCAGGTGCCGTGAAGAGAGCAGCAGCTGCTTGTCGTAGCGGTTCCAGAACCAGTACGGCGGCTTCTGCTGCTGCAGGTCGACCACCAGGTCGCCGCGCAGCGTGGCGCGTACATGGTTGTCGCCATAGCCGGACCATTCCCAATGGCGGCGAATGAACGCATTTTCCATCAGCACGGACTCCATGCTGCGCAGGATACTCAGCGGCGTACCTGTGGTACCGCTGGTCTTGCCGACCGCCTGCCATGGCAAAGCCTTGCCCTCGCGCGGATAGAAATCGTGCGGACGGTCCAGGAAAGCGGCCTTGTCGATGACCGGGAAGCGCTCGCGCAGCACCTGTTCGCTTTCGGCGACCGAAAAACCCGGATCGATGTGCCGATAGCCTGGCAAGGTTGCGATGGCACGCTGTAACGTACGATGGAGATATTGCTGGCGCATGCGCTCGAGCACCTCGGGCGACGATTGTTCATGGCGCCGGATACGGCCCACGAAGCTGCGCGCATAGGCATTTTCCCTGATCAGCGAACGGAGTCCGAAACGCAATTCGTTTTTCAAGTTTGATGTCATCTACTGCCTCATTCGTTTGGCGCGGACAGGGAGTCCGGCCCGGATGTTACCTGACGCCCCCGAGGCTGCAGGCGGTACAAGCGGTTCGTTATCGATAAACCAACAATGATAGCACATTGCTACCGCACTGCAGCATTCTTGTGGCAGCCTGCGGTTGAAGCGCAATGGCAGTCCTGCCGCCTGCCGTGCTCAACGCCGCTGGAGCACCGACGCGTACCGGGCCGATACCATTTCCGCCAGGACCCGGTAGCTGCGCCTGGATTCGATATACGCCGGCCCGCGGGCCGCCCGCTGCGCGGCCTGCCCAGGGTCGGCAAACACGGCACAAGCCGCCTCGGCCAGACCAGCCGGCGTGCTTGGCGTTAACCAGCCTGCCTGGGATTCCTGCATGACCACCTGCTGGTCCGGATTGTCATTGCCCAGGCTTGGAATGCCGAGAGCGAGGTACTCAAGCACTTTCGTCGGCGATGCCGTATCCAGGATGACGCCGCGAGGAAAATAGGAAACCGCGACGTCGGCCCCGGCAAGTAACTCCCACGCCTGCTGGGGGGGCAGCCAGCCCGTCACATGCACGGCTTCGGCAACGCCGGCGGCGGCGGCATATTCCAGGAGTACCGGCACATCGGAAGGGACCGGCGCATCGCCGACCAGGAGCAGTCTGGCGCTCGGATAGCGCTGCCGTATCAACACCAGGGCGTCGACCACCATGGTAATCTGACGCATTGGATCGAGCGTGCCGAGATAGGCAAGCACAGGCCCGACCTCCCAGCCTGGCAGGCGGCGGGGCGCGGAACGTTGCGCCAGCACCTCCATATCGACACCCATGGGTACCGGCGTCATCTTCGCGCGTGGTATCCCTTCCTTTGCAACCAGGTCAAGCATCGCATCGCTCTGCACGAACACGTGCTCCGCCTGGCGCAGCAGCACTTTGTAAAGAAAGAAGTGCTCGACAAGTCCCTTTATCAGCAACAAACGGTCGCGCAACCCGCCACCATTGCGCAGGCCCGCGCGTGCGCGGTCGATGCGCACCTCGCACTTGGTAAACGAAAGCCAGTAGATGAAGGGGATGCCCTTCAGGCGCGCCCCCAGCAATACCAGCATGCCGATCCCGACCATGTCACGCACCTGAATGGCGGCATAGTCGCGCCGCTTTGCAGACAGCAATGCCTGCACGCAAACCTTGATAAAGTCCAGTTCGCGCTTGATCCGACTTGGGCTGAAGGTCGGCCGCAGCACACGGCCGAAACCTGGTTGCGGCCCGGGATTCGTGGAAGACTGGCCGACGAGATCGCAAATCACGCCATGACGTGGCAAATATTTCCCGAACAGGGCGGCGACGTCCGCCCGGAATGTCGGCAGTATTTCAGGTACAAATTGAAGGATTCGCAGTGACAGAGGCGCACTGCCTGCCGGATGGTCCGCTTGTGCCTGCTGCACTGGTTGATCCGCTTGATTCATGATGTTGCCTTACCCAATATACGATACAGATTCTCAATCTTAGGCAGGATCGCCTCGGCGGCAAAAGTGGTCTCCACCTTGCGCCGGGCCGCATCACCCATGCGGCGCAACATTGCCTCATCCTGCAGCATTTGGCGCCAGCGCTCCGTCAGTGCATCGACATCGCCAGGCTCGACCAGGAAGCCCTCGACGCCATCGCTCACCGCCTCGGGTATGCCGCCGACACGGGTTGACAGAATCGGCAGGCCGGCGGCCATTGCCTCCAGCACACTCATCGGCAAGCCTTCGTTATAGGATGGCAGCGTGTAGATACTTGCCTCGGCAAGTGCGCGAGCCTTCTGTTCACCGCGCACCCAGCCAAGGAACGACACCTCGTTTTTCAGGCCCATTCCCGCTGCAGTCGCGGTAGCCTTGTCCACTTCGCCATCGCCGCCGATATGGACGTGCAGTCCGTTGCACGTGGGCTTGAGACGGGCAGCGGCCGTCAGCAGATCGTTGACGCCCTTGCGCGGGCCGACCCGGCCGAAGAACAGCGTACGGCCTGGCACGCGCGCGTTCCACTGGATAGCGGGACGGGGCAGCATGACGGGATTGTAGATCACGGAGACGGCAGGATTGCGTGTGATGCCCCGCACCCAGTTGCCCCAGGTTTCGGACAGGACGACGACATGGCCTGCATGATCGAATACCGAGCGGATCAGTGCGCGCCGAACGGGGCCGCACTCCTGCTCATAGAATATCTTGAACTCGGCGCCATGCAAATGGAGGATGGTTGGTACCCGAAACAGCCGCGCAGCCAGCATGAACACGGACTTACGATAAAAACTGCTGCGCGACGCAGTATGGATATGTGCCAGTTCAACACGGCCTTGCAGCAATTTCACGAAAAACCGCAGCACTGCAGTGGCAAAACATTTCATCTTGACTATACTGCTGGCATCGCGATGCGTAGAAAGATATTCAATCGGAAACCGTTCGAACATCCCGCCGCTGCGATAAACACCCACGACAGCTGATATGCCACCCATCGTATCGGGATCGGTCCCGATCATTACAATCTGTTTCATTTAGTTTCTTAGGAATAAGCGACATTAGAGCCAGTGGCCTGGCATGATCTATAAAGTCTCCTGCACATCTGTTCCATTTCGCCTTTTCGAATATAAATAGAAAATGCTGGAGCTTTGATCCCTCTTTAAGAAGTTGCAACTGAGCACGCTCTTAAACGATGACCGCCCCATGAATTTCCTGAAAATTCTTGCAAGAATTGCATCGCATGCCGCACCAGGGGCTTCTGATAGCACAGTACGGCGACGGCACTGTCATCGACATGATCGACGGCGCACCTGAGGAATTCTAGTAACAAAAAGACAAACGGTGGCAATTATAAACCATTGCCGTGCGATATCTTAAGAAGTTGGCCACGATGTCGCATGCCGACGCAGGCGGTTCGTGCCCGGGCATACAGTCGGCGCTGTTCGGGCAGGAATTTCGTGGTGGGGATGCAAGGTCCTTGTTGGTACCGCCCGGCTCAGCCACGCTCGACCTGCCCCGCACGTTCCCGCCAGCGACATGGGAAGCATTGAAATCCGGACACCGTCACTGCCGAGGCGCCTTGCACCACCCGCCTCCACGCTTCGAATGACAGCGGGTACCTGAGCCGCTTACTTTTCTGTGGCCGTAAATGACAACACCACCTTGCAAGGCGGAAAGATCCGCTTTGGAAGGTGGTGTTTGCATCATGCTAGTGATCGATGCCGCCTGCTCAGGCGTGGATCAACGCGGCAGGGTAATCGTCTGCGTACCCACTTTCAGCGAACGGCCCGTTGTGGTCGTGCTCAACTGCACAGGAACGTTCTTGCATCCAACGTCGAGAAGCATCAGGAACTCTGCACTCGTTGTTGGGCTGAGTTTGATATACGTACCATGGTCCTCGACAGTACCTGAGCGCAACAGGCCGCCAGAGCGCGTCTCAAACCGCTGTCCGGTCGTAATCGGACGAATACAGACCGTCTTGCCCTGATAGGTCACCTTGACATTTCCGGTTGCATCGAGGCCAATGGGGGCCAGGGTATGGAAATTCCACTCATACTTGCGGGCAGTCGAGGAAGCAAGTTGATCAAGCACAATAACAGCATCGGAACCCCGGACGTACCAGACGCGACGTTCAGCCTTCGTCAATGCCTTGCCATACGAGGCTACCGCATCCCCCGCCACGTAGCCGATCGATCCGGTATCCGAGAAGGCGACAATCTTGCCGTTGTTGGCCAACGTCTCGCGGTAACCGGCAACGACCTGGCCGTTACCGCCGTCATACGTAATGGCATTGTGCGCCTTGGTCTGGCGATACCAGTCGTTAAAGTTCGGCGAACCATACCAGTCGTACCATCCCGACTCCGTCAGCAAGGCCACGCCGCCTTTTTTCAGTACGAACCCGTTCTGATCGCCATGACTATGATTGAACGAACCATAAGGACTCGACTTGAAATACACCGAGGTACGATTACTGTCAGTGATATTACTGTGGAATGCCGCCCAGCCGATGGTTGGATAAATGGCGGAATTCGGTGGCGCCACCGCAGTGGCGACCGACAACGCAGGCATCGGATGTGGCCCCTGCAGGAAGGACACCGTGTCTTCGCCGGCCGTGATGTTCTGTGCATACCACTTGGCTTCAGGCGTCGCGATCCGCAATGCCAGGGCTTTCATGAACTTCATTTCCGGCTTTGTTTCATGCGCATCGCCGAAAACGTGGTTCTGCGAACCAGGCGGCATGAACTGCATGTACGAATTCAGCAGGCCGATCACCCAGGGCAGCTCGAGCAGATTCACGTTCGTGGCGCGCGCCAGAGGCTGCCACACCTGCAGCGAGATGTCGATCGTGTATTCGCCGTAAGCGGTACCGTTGGCATACCCGCCTTCCGGGCCGCTCCACGGGCTGAGGGACGCAATATAGTGTCGGAAAGCAAACCGGAACCACGTTTCGGCTTCCGGGAATTCTCCCATGGACAGCGCGGCCATCAGTGCCAGGAAACCGACATTGGTACCGCCGTGCGAGTCAAACGGATACTGATCCATATCTCCCTTGCTGCTCAGGAAATTGTTATAGATCTGTTGCCCGCGAATGCGAACGATATCGAGCCACCACCCGCGACGGCTGGCGTCGAGATCGCCCGCAAGCATGTCCACGCTTTTGGCCAGCAACAGGGCAATCTGCCGTGTCGCCT
>DASVVD010000987.1:0-5267 GCA_036386715.1 Pseudoduganella sp. | reverse complement strand
GGCAGGCGGACGACCTGGCGGCCGCCATCGCCGCCGTCCCGTTGCGCCGTCCGCGCCTCACCTATATCAGTTCCAGCGTGGCCCGCGCGCTGTTCGACGGCACCGCCATCGGCGCCGACCTGGCCCGCAACATGGCGCGGCAGGTGCAATGGCACGACACCGTGCAGCATGCCTGGGAGCGCGGCGCGCGCCTCGCCGTGGAAATGCCCAGCGGCAGCGTGCTGACGAAACTGGCACAGCCGGTATTCACGGGCGGCGTGGCGATCAGCTGCGACGGCGCGCGGCTGGAAGATATCGCAGCGCTGGTGCAACGGTCGGCCGACAGCGACTGAATCCAGCGGGTTTTTCACTGCCATGCGTACCGCATGCGCTCAATTGCCGGGCTTCGTCCCGCTATCGCCAGCCGTCACACGCCGATCGGCCCGACGCGCTATGATGACGGGCGGTACCGACCGGCGCACCTCCCTGCCGGCAAACCGCACTTCCGACCCAGGCTTTTCCAACCCAGGCACATGTCCAACGCAACTTCATGGAGAACACATGGGTTACACATTGCCGCCCCTGCCTTACGCCTACGACGCGCTCGAACCCCATTTCGACGCACGCACGATGGAAATCCATCACACGAAGCACCACCAGGCCTACATCACCAACCTCAATAACGCCCTCGGCGAGGCCGGTGTCGAAGCGATCCCGGTGGAAGAACTGATCAAGTCGATCGACACGCTGCCCGCGCAGATCCAGACCGCGGTGCGCAACAACGGCGGTGGCCACGCGAACCATGCCCTGTTCTGGACCGTGCTGACACCGCAAGGTTCCGCGCCCGCAGGCAAGCTCGCCCAGGCCATCGATGCGGACCTGGGCGGCTACGACAAGTTCAAGGAAGCCTTCACCAAGGCCGCGCAGACCCGCTTCGGCAGCGGCTGGGCCTGGCTCACGGTGGGGCCGGACGGCAAGTTGCTGGTGGAAAGCAGCGGCAACCAGGACAGTCCGCTGATGGGCAAGTTCGCCGGCCTGTCGGGTGGCACGCCGATCCTCGGCCTCGACGTCTGGGAACATGCCTACTACCTGAACTACCAGAACCGCCGTCCCGACTACATTGCGGCATTCTTCCACATCATCGACTGGCAGGAAGTGGCGCGCCGCTACGAGGCCGCCCTGAAGTAAGCGCCCTCCCAGCGCATCCGGACACGCCAGCCTGCGCCAGCCCGTTCCGGTTTTCCCGACGGTCATGAGGCCGTCATCGCCTTCGCTCCGCTATCTCCCCTCCGCCGGGTTATCCCCGCCTTGTACTACCTGACACCTGATCGGCGGCACGCCGCGCTGCCGCCACGACCTTGGCCGCCTCGGCGAGGTGCACGCCGCGCCTGTTTTGGGGCAAGGTTGCACCCAGGATTGTCGACAATCCCGTCACACGCCCACCGCACAAGCGAGTGCCGGAACCGTGGCGCCATGCGGCTCCAGCTCTGAACCGGTGCCCGATTGTCGACATTTCCGGTCATTGGCACGCTGCTTGCTTAGCAATAGCCGAGTCAATTGAAAACAACGCGCCCATGCCTGCAGCCCCGAAACAGATCACGCTTGTGCCGCCACCGGCCGGCAGTGCGCCCGAAGAGCGCATGTACCTCGACGTTTACGACGCCATCATGTCGCACCGCCTGACCGCCGGCGCCAAGCTCACCGAGCAGGCGCTGGGCGAGATCTACGGCATGGCGCGCCACCATGTGCGGCGTGTGCTGGCCAGGCTGGCGGCCGACGGGCTGGTCGACCTCGAACCCAATCGCGGCGCCTATATCGCCAGCCCGGGCGAACGCGAAGCCGAGGACATGTTCGAGCTGCGCCAGGTGCTCGAAGCCAAGGTGATGGACAAGCTGGCCGGTCGTCTCACCGCGTCGGGACAGCAGGCACTGCGCGAGCTGATCGTTCGCGAACGCGACGCCTGGATGCGCGGCGACCGGCCGCTGTGGGTGCGCCTGTCGGCGGAGTTCCACATCGAGCTCGCCAAGCTGGCTGGTAACCAGTTACTGGTCGACGCGCTGCGCCGGCTGGTCTCGCGCACCACGCTGCTCATTTCCAACCTCGACACCGCCGGCCAGCAGCCCTGCTCCTTCGACGAGCACGCGGCCGTGATCGACGCACTGCAGGACAAGGACGGCGCGCGCGCCCAGGCGCAGATGGCGCAGCACCTGTCGCAGTGCGCCTGCCGCATGCTCAAGCGCAGCCCGGTGCGCTTCGACCTGCGCAGTGCCCTGGGCAAGGGCACGCCGCCTGTCGCGGCAGCGGCGAACCGGCAAGAAGGATGAGATTCATCGCGGCGCCCCCGTAGCGCCGCGCTCTGCAACCAACGTTCAACCAACCGACGTTCAACCATCATCAAGGACCAACCATGCGTTCACCCCTCCGCTCCTCCCCCATCGCCCGGCTGGTCGCCAGCATGGCGCTGTGCGTGCTTGCCCTGCCCGCCCTGGCGCAGGAGACCAAGATCAAATTCCAGCTGGACTGGCGTTTCGAAGGCCCGGCCGCGCTGTTCCTGGTGGCCAAGAGCAAAGGTTACTTTGCGCAGGAAAAACTCGATGTGACGATCGATGCCGGCAACGGTTCGGCCAACGCCGTCAACCGCGTGGCCTCGGGCACCTATGACATGGGCTTCGCGGACCTGGCCGCCCTGATGGAATTCACCGCCAACAATCCCGCCGCGCCGGGCAAGCCGGTCGGCGTGATGATGGTCTACAACGACACGCCTGCCGCCATCCTGGCCCTGAAGAAATCCGGCATCCGCTCGCCGGCCGACCTGAAGGGCAAGAAGTTGGGCGCGCCGGTGTTCGACGCCGGCCGCCGCGCCTGGCCGATCCTGGCCAAGGCCAACGGGCTCGATCCGGCCGGCTCGCCGTGGACCAGCATGGAACCTGCGCTACGCGAGACCATGCTGGTCAAGGGCGACGTCGATGCGATCGCCGGATTTTCGTTTACCTCGCTTCTCAACCTGAACGCACGCGGCGTGAAGGATGCGGATGTGGTGGTACTGCCTTATCCGAACTACGGCGTGCGGCTGTACGGCAATGCCATCATCGCCTCCGACGCGCTGATCAAGCAGAAGCCGGAAGCCGTAAAAGGCTTCCTGCGCGCCTTTGCGAAGGCCACGCGGGATGTGATCGCCAACCCGGAAGCGGCGATCAAGGTGCTCAAGGAACGCGACGGGCTGATCGATGAGAAGCTCGAACTGCGCCGCCTGAAGCTGGCCATCGCCAGTGCCATCGCCACGCCGAGCGCAAAGGCCGAAGGTTTCGGCCAGGTGTCGACGCCGCGCCTGGCGCTGATGGCGTCGCAGGTCTCGGATGCCTATGCCACCAAGACCCGCATCGACCCGAAGGCCATCTGGGTGTCCACGCTGCTGCCTTCCGCGGCCGAACTGAACGTGTTCGCGAAATGAGTGCCGGCGTCGTAGTTAATCCCGCCGCAGGTTCGGCTGCAAACCCAGCCGAGAATCTGGCAACGACGCCAGCCGCGAAGGTGCCGGCAGTGGCGCGCGACCTTGCGGGAAGCGCCGTGTCCACGCCATTCGTCGATTTCCAGCAGGTCTATCTGGCTTATGACAATTCGGATGCGTTCGCGGTGGAAGACATCACGCTGCAGACCAGGCCAGGCGAATTCATCGCCATCGTCGGCCCGTCCGGCTGCGGCAAGTCGACGTTCATGAAACTGGCCACCGGCCTGAAGGCACCGACGCGCGGCAGCGTGCGCATCGGCGGCGAAGCGGTGACCGGGCCGCTCAAGTTCGTCGGCATGGCCTTCCAGGCACCCACGCTGCTGCCCTGGCGCACCACGCTGGAAAACGTGCTGCTGCCGCTGGAGATCGTCGAACCGTACCGCCACACCTGGAAAAAAGACCGGGCCACCTATGTGGCACGGGCGCTGGCGCTGCTCAAGACCGTGGGCCTGGACGGCTACGCGGACAAGTATCCGTGGGAGCTGTCCGGCGGCATGCAGCAGCGCGCATCGATCTGCCGCGCGCTGATCCATGAACCGAAGATGCTGCTGCTGGACGAGCCCTTCGGCGCGCTCGACGCGTTCACCCGCGAGGAATTGTGGTGCGTGCTGCGCGACCTGTGGACCGAGCGCCAGTTCAACGTGATCCTGGTGACGCACGACCTGCGCGAAGCCGCCTTCCTGGCCGACACGATCTATGTGATGAGCAAGCGGCCGGGCCGCATCGTCGCCCGGCGCGAAAACCCGCTGCCGCAGCCGCGCGAGCTCGACACCACGTACACCGAGCCGTTCAGCGCGCTGGTGCACGAACTGCGCGAACACATCGGCCGCGTCCGCAGCACCTGAAGGGAAACATCATGAACAACAAAACCATCAAGACTTTCGCGCCGTGGGCACTGCTGGTCGCCATCCTGCTGCTGTGGCAGCTTGTCTGCAGCGCGTTCTCGATCTCCGAGTTCATCTTTCCCAGTCCCTGGGCGATCTGGCAATCGCTGATCGAGTATGCCGGCCCGATCGCCGGCCATGCCTGGCGCACCTTCTGGGTGACGATGACCGGCTTCGGCATCGCCGTTGCCGTCGGCGTGGCGTTCGGCGTGCTGATCGGTTCGTCGCCGGTCATGTACGCGGCCGCCTATCCGCTGATGACCGCCTTCAATGCGCTGCCCAAGGCCGCCTTCGTGCCGATCCTGGTGGTCTGGTTCGGCATCGGCGCCGGCCCGGCGATCCTGACCGCATTCCTGATCTCGTTCTTTCCGATCATGGTCAACATCGCCACCGGCCTGGCCACGCTCGAGCCGGAACTGGAAGACGTGCTGCGGGTGCTCGGCGCACGCCGCCTGGACGTTCTGCTCAAGGTGGGCCTGCCGCGCTCGATGCCCTACTTCTTCGCATCGCTGAAGGTGGCCATCACGCTGGCCTTCGTCGGCTCCACGGTATCGGAAATGAACGCCGCCAACGAAGGCATCGGCTACCTGCTGGTATCGGCCGGCTCGTCGATGAAGATGCCGCTGGCGTTCGCTGGCCTGGGCGTGATCGGCGCCATGGCGATGGCGATGTACGAGCTGTTCGCCATCGTCGAGCGGCGTTCCACGGCGTGGGCGCATCGCGGCGGCGCCGGGCGGTAGCCTGGGTTGATGCGCGGGTTGGTGATCGCGCCGTGCGGCGCGTGGTTGCGGGCTCTCGCTGCAAGGCGACCGGGAATGCCCATGCCGAACGGCTCGGCGAGGTGCCCTGGCGCCGGCCGGCCGCCTACTTCCGTTTGGGCATCGTGAAGGTTTTCC